>CAVEIY010000033.1:10099-15470 GCA_963615825.1 Flexilinea sp. | reverse complement strand
GCGTCAATCTGATCCATCCAGTATTCGTCTACCACGCGGAGGGTAATCACGCGCTCGGCCTCCCGCATCAGCGGAGAGCCGTAGGCGGCTTCCTTCACGGCGTAAACCTGATCGGCAAGGGCCATGAGCTTCTCCAGCAGGGTGTCAGCGGTGAGGGAGGAAAGCTCCTCGTCGCTGGGATTGTAAGCGCCCTTGGGGAAGTAAAGCCCCTCCATGTTTTTGAGGATTTCCTGCAGCTCCTCCCGATCCTCGAGATAGCCCTTTTCGCCCATCACGGAGTGGATATCGGAAGCGAATACGTTTTTGCGCATGGTGTGCAGGGAGTCCTGAAGATCCTCGCCGTCCAGAACCTTCTGGCGCTGCTCATAGATTACCTTACGCTGGGTGTTCATAACGTCGTCGTATTCCAGCACGTTTTTACGGGTCTGGAAGTTGATGCTCTCCTTCTTCTTCTGGGCGTTTTCAATGGCGCCGGAGAGAATCTTCTGGTCGATGGGGGTATCCTCATCCAGGCCCAGACGGTCCATCATGGCGGAAACGCGCTCGGAGCCGAACAGACGCATCAGATCGTCCTCCAGGGAGATATAGAACCGGGTTTCACCGGGATCGCCCTGACGGCCGGAACGACCGCGCAGCTGGTTATCAATACGCCGGGACTCGTGACGCTCGGTGCCAATGACAAACAGACCGCCGGCGGCACGGACCTTCTCCGCCTCCTGGGAGGTTTCGGCGTGATACTTGTTATACAGCTCGGTATAGGCAGCACGGGCAGCGAGAATTTCCTCGTTGTCGGTGTCGGCGTAGGAATTGGACTCAATAATCAGCTCTTCGTCCATGCCCTGCTTCCGAAGGTCGTTCTTTGCCATAAACTCCGGGTTGCCGCCCAGCATGATATCGGTACCACGGCCTGCCATATTGGTGGCGATGGTGACGGCGCCCAGCTTACCGGCCTGGGCAACGATCTCGGCCTCTTTCTCATGGTGCTTGGCGTTCAGTACGTTATGGGCAATGCCTTCCTTTTTCAGCAGCTTGGAGAGCACCTCGGACTTCTCAATGGAGATGGTGCCAACCAGCACAGGCTGCCCCTTTTCGTGGCATTCCTTCACCTGGGCGATGACTGCACGGAACTTTCCGGCCTCGGTTTTGTATACCACATCGGGGTGGTCGATTCGGATTACCGGCTTGTTGGTGGGAATCTCGATGACATCCAGGTTATAGATCTGGATGAACTCGTCCTCCTCGGTCAGCGCGGTACCGGTCATACCGGAGAGCTTGTTGTAAAGACGGAAGTAGTTCTGGAAGGTGATGGTGGCCAGGGTCTTGGACTCGTTGGCAACGTCTACGCCTTCCTTGGCCTCGATGGCCTGGTGCAGACCCTCGGAATAGCGGCGGCCGTACATCAGTCGTCCGGTGAATTCATCGACGATGATGACCTGACCATCCTTTACCACGTAGTCGATATCCCGGCGCATAATGCCCCGTGCCTTCAGCGCCTGATTGACGTGGTGGGAGATGGTGTTGTTCTCGGGATCGGAGAGGTTCTCAATGCCGAAGAACTGCTCGGCCTTTTTGATGCCGGAGGCGGTCAGGGTGGCAATCCGGTCCTTCTCGTTGACGATATAGTCGCAGTCCAGGTCGTCCATGGCTTCCTTATCGTCGGTGTCAGCGAATACCATCTTCTTCATCCGTGCAACCAGACTGTCTGCCTGAGCATAGAGCTGGGAGGATGCTTCGCCCTTACCGGAGATAATCAGGGGGGTACGGGCTTCATCAATCAAAATGGAGTCCACCTCGTCCACGATGCCAAAGGCGTGGCCGCGCTGTACCATTTCGTTTTTATAGGTTGCCATGTTGTCACGGAGGTAGTCAAAGCCCATCTCATTGTTGGTGCCGTAGGTGATGTCGGCAGCATAGGCTTCCTTCCGCTGCTGGTTGGTCAGCCCGTGGATAATCAGGCCCACGGACAGGCCCATATAGTGGAATACCTTGCCCATCCACTCGGAGTCACGCTTTGCCAGATAGTCGTTGACGGTGACAATGTGGACGCCGTTTCCGGTGAGGGCGTTGAGGTAAGCGGGGAGAATTTCCACCAGCGTTTTACCTTCGCCGGTTTTCATCTCGGCAATTCGGCCCTGATGGAGGATAATACCGCCGATGAGCTGGACCCGATAGGGACGCATGCCCAGAACCCGATCCGCAGCCTCGCGGATGGCGGCAAAGGCGTCGGGAAGAATGTCGTCCAGGGATTCGCCGTTCTGGAGGCGGCCCTTGAGCACGTCGGTCTGACCCTTCAGCTCCGTTTCGCTCATGGCCTTATAGGTGTCGCCCAGCGCCTCAATGCGGTCCACAATGGGCGTGATGGCTTTGACCTCCCGCTGGGAATGGGTGCCGAACAGTTTGTTCATGGTGTTGGAAAATAAACCCATTATAATAATGTCCTTTCGTACCGTGATTTTCGTCTGAAATTTGGGCAGCGCCGCACAAGAGCATCTGCGGGCTTGCCCGGGGTGTCTATAATAACCCCATCCTAATTTTCACATTATAGCACATTGCATCTCAGTTGAAAAGTGGCAAGCAAAAAAATCCGCTCCGTTCCCTTTTGAGAACGGAGCGGGCGTGAGATTAGCTTTAGATTTGTGCAAAAACAGCGCCGATGGGATCGCGAATCACCAGATCGGCCTCCCGGTCATAGGGCGTTTCGTCCCGGTTGATGAGCACCAGCTTTTTGCCGCGATAATACCGGATCAGTCCGGCGGCGGGATAGACAGTCAGCGAGGTGCCGCCGACAATCAGTACATCGGCGTCGGCAATGGCATGGATGGCGCCCTCCAGCACGTCCTGATCCAGTCCCTCCTCATAGAGCACCACGTCGGGCTTGATGATGCCGCCGCAATCGCAGCGGGGAATTCCTGCGGCCTGACGAATGACCCGCGCACCCTCCAGTCCGTCAAAGCGTTTGCCGCAGCGCATACAACGGTTCTGGTAAATGGAGCCGTGGAGGTTATAGATTACTTTGCTGCCGGCCTTTTCATGCAGACCGTCTACATTCTGGGTGACGATGGCACGGAGCTTTCCCTCCTGCTCCAGCTGGGCCAGACGCAGGTGGGCGGTGTTGGGCTGGATATCCTCCGGGGGCATCAGCTGTTTCCGGTAGAAATCATAGAATTCCTCGGTATGGGACTCGAAAAAGCTGTGGGACAGCATGGTTTCCGGGGGATATTTGAACTTCATGTGATACAGCCCGTCTACACTGCGAAAGTCCTTGATGCCGGACTCGGTGGAGACGCCGGCACCGCCGAAAAATACGATGTTGTCGGAGCCGTCAATCCACTGTTTCAGAGTTTTTACTGCTTCGTTCATGACAATATTCCTCCCATTCGGTTTCCAGCTCATGAATAAACTTCTTTTCTGCCCGGGTTTTGTGGGGCAGGGTGATGTTTTCGGCCAAATCCGGACGGCGCTCTCTGGTACGGAAAATGGACTGCTTTTTCCGCCAGCGATCCACCAGCTGGTGGTTGCCGGAGAGGAGCACCGGCGGAACGGCCAGGCCGTGCCATACCTCCGGACGGGAATACTGGGGATATTCCAGCAGACCGTTCCAGTGGCTTTCGTCCTCATAGCAGACGGATTCGGACAATACGCCAGGCACCAGACGGCAAACCGCATCGGTGACCGTCATCGCCGCCAATTCTCCGCCGGTGAGCACAAAATCTCCGATGGAAATTTCTTCGTCTACGCATTCGTCAATGAAGCGCTGGTCAATGCCCTCATAATGGCCGCAGACCAGAATCAGATTGTCCAGCTGAGACAGCCGCTTGGCGTCCTCTTGACAAAAGGTCTTGCCGCAGGGGGACATATAAATGGTATGAGCATGGCCGCCAATTTCGTCCTGAACGGCGCACCAGCAGCGATACAGCGGGTCCGCCTGCATGATGGCGCCCTGTCCGCCGCCGTAGGGATAGTCGTCCACCTGATTCTGGCGATTTGTGGTGTAATCCCGGATCTGATGGGCGTTGAGGCTTAATATGCCCTTTTTCTGTGCCCGCCCCAGAATGCTCTCGGAGAAAATGGCGTTCATGGTATCCGGGAACAGGGTCAGTACATCAACTCTCATCCGTTGCCATACCCTCCAGCAGACGGACCTTAATATAGCCCTCGTCTACATTGACGTCCTCTAGAAACTCGGAGACTGCGGGGATCATATATTCCCGCTGACCCTTGACCAGATACACATCGTTGGCCGGACCGGTATACACGTCCTTCAGCACGCCGATTTCCTGACCATCCGCATACACCGGCAAACCAATCAGGTCCGAAATGAATACCCGATCCTTGGCAATCGGAGCGCTGTCCCGGTCAATGTGCACCACCTTATTTTTATAGGTCTGGGCAACGGAAACATCGTCAATGCCCTTGAGCTTGCAGAGCAGCATATTCTTGTGGACCCGGGAGGATTCCACGGAATAAGGGGTTCCCTCTATATAAAAGGTAGAAAAGGCCTTTAAAAACTCAGGACCGTCGCACCAGGGCATAATCTTAACCTCGCCCCGGATGCCGTGGGTGTTGACGATTTGACCGGCCTCTAAAAACTTGTTTTTCATATGGTTACCTCGTTCTCGTTATTTTACCATAGTATAGCATGCTGCCGGAATCGGCGCAAGCAGCAGGATTATGCCGTCTCAAAGGTTTCCGCCACAGATTTCAGCAGCTGCCGGATGGGAAGGTGCTGGGGACAGATGTTCTCACATTTTCCACAGCCAATGCAGTCCGATGCTTTTCCGCCCTGAGCGGTATGGACGCCGTAATAGTAAAGACTGCTCCAGTCCTCATATTTTTTCCGGGCATTCATGCAGGCAAACAGATCGGGAATGGCGATATGCCTGGGACATCCGGCCGTGCAGTACCGGCAGGCGGTACAGGAAATGAGATTTTGAGATCGGATTTGTCCGGCAGCCTGGGAAACTGCCTGCAGCTCGGTGAGACTCAGGGGGCAAAAGTCCCGCATAAAGCTCAGATTATCCTCCATCTGCGCCAGGGTGCTCATGCCGGAGAGTACCATCACAACCCCTGGAAACCCTGCGGCAAAGCGGATGGCATAGCTGGCCGGACTTCCGCCGTTCAGCGCCGAAAACAGCTGCTGAGCGGTTTCCGGCAGATTGGCCAGATGTCCGCCCTTCACCGGCTCCATCACCAGAACGGGTTTTCCGAATTTCCGGCAGACCTCATAGCATTTCCGGCTCTGAATCGCCGGGTCCTCAAAGTCCAGATAGTTCAGCTGGAGCTGCACCACCTCAATCTGGGGGTATTCCGAGAGAATTTGCTCCAGCACCTGGGGCGTGTCGTGAAAGGAGATACCAAAATGCCGAAGCTT
>CAVEIY010000033.1:0-10089 GCA_963615825.1 Flexilinea sp. | reverse complement strand
AGCTTGCCCTGGTTCTTCAATTCCAGTACAGTTTCATAGCACCGGAGCTTCTTGAATTTCTCAAACACCTGGGCGCTTTGGGAGTGCATCAGGTATAGATCGAAATAGTCAACGCCGCAGGCCTCCAGCTGATTCTGGAAGAAGGGGATGACGTCCTCTTCCTTATTTAGAAAGCTGCCGCTGAGCTTGTCCACCAGAAAATAGCGGTCCCGGGGATAGCGGCTTGTAAGACATTCCCGCAGGGCCAGCTCGCTTTTTCCCTCAATATAGCCATGGGCCGTATCAAAATAGTGAAATCCGGCGGCAAGGTAGGCGTCTACCATCCGGGAAAACTCCTGGGTATCCACATTGCCGTCTACCATAGGAAGCCGCATACAGCCAAAGCCCAGCTTGCCCCGCAGTTCCGATGTAAGATCCTTCATGTTGCATCCCTCGCAGTGTTCAGGTATTCATGGAATTCATTATACCACGTTCCGGGATTGATGTACAAGTGCGCCGCCGTACAAATGCATCGGGAGAATGCCCAAAGTCCGCAGACACAATGGCGCGGCACTGTCCGAAGAAAAAGTGCCGCTCACGGGTGTGAGCAGCACAGGGTTATTCGGCGGAATCCGATGGCGCCGGATCGGGCGGCGTGTCCACCGGAGCGGAATGGACGGGCTGGGCAGCATCGGAGACAAACTGCCGGACAATGGAACGAACGGTGTCAAAGAGATGGGGCTTTAGCTCGTCTAAATCGCAGGGTTCCTGATACAAAATGGCGCTATAGCAGGTGGAGCCGACCATTTCTACAATCATATAGAGCATGATCTCCAGCTTTTTTTCGGGAATACCGCTGTCCTTGGCAGTGAGCTTAAACAGAGTCATCAGGTCAAAGTCCTCGGCCTCGGTGAGAGGACGGGTGGCCTCCTGCTTCAGCATGCCCCAGCTGAGATTCTTGGAAATCAGATTGATCAGGTCCGGACGGGCGGTCAGCTGGTCCAGCACATGACCCACAAAGAATACGATTTTATCCTCCAACAGAGGAAGTACGCCGTCCTGAGTCATGGTGGCCTCATAGGCTTCCTTGAGCACCTTGGTGGACTGATAGACCACCAGCTTATTGCGGATATCAAACTTATCTTTAAAGTAGAGATAGAACGTCCCCTTTGCAACGCCGGAGGATTCTACAATATCGGAAATCGAGGTTTTTGCAATTCCCTTGTCCGTAAACAGCTGAAATGCAGAATCCAGCATAGATGTCAGCTTGAGTTTTTTGTTGTCGTCAACCTTGCCCATGGCGGTGTTCATCCCCTAAAAATACTGGTGCGTCAGCTTGCCTGTGGCACCTGTTTGAGGCCATTATAACGGATTTCGGCAAATGATGCAATAACCCTGAGAAAAAAATCTGACCATTCGTCATTTTTGAGATTGACGAATGGTCATTTTTGTTGTACAATGCCTTACGAAATAAGAAATGACTCAAAGTCAGTTTTTGAGGAGGCATACGAATCCATGATAAAGTTTGGACGGTTTATCGCAAAGCACCGGGTCCTGGTCCTGGTCATTGCCCTGCTGCTGCTGATTCCCTCCGTGCTGGGATATGCGGCAACCCGGGTCAACTACGATATCCTGACCTATCTGCCGGATAACATCGACACCATGGTAGGGCAGGAAATCCTACAGGATGAATTCGGCAAGGGCGCCTACTCCATGGTTGTGGTCCAGGGTATGGACGACAAGGATGTGGCGAAAATGCGGGAAGAGTTCACAAAGGTGGACGGCGTTGCAGATGTGCTGTGGTATGACAGCATTGCAAGCCTGTCGGTTCCCAAGGAAATCCTCCCGGACGATCTGCTGGAGAAATTCAACACCGATGACAGCACCATGATGCTGGTGTTCTTTGAAGGCGGTACTTCCAGCGACGAAACCCTGGAGGCCCTGAGCCAGCTGAAACAGATCGCCGGAAAGCGGGCGCTGATCGGCGGCATGACGGCTACCATCTCCGACACCCGGGATCTGACCGAGCAGGAGGAACCCATTTATGTGCTCATCGCAGTGCTGCTTTCCTGTGTGGTGCTTGCCATCACCATGGATTCGCTGATGCTGCCGCTGCTGTTCATCGCCAGTATCGGCATGGCAATCCTGTATAACCTGGGCACCAACGTGTTCGCAGGAGAGATATCCTACATCACCATGGCTCTGGCGGCGGTTTTGCAGCTGGGCGTTACTATGGACTACTCCATCTTCCTGTGGCACAGCTTTTCCGAGAACCTGCAATATTATGACACCAAGGAAGAGGCCATGGCGCACGCCATTGCAGCAACGTTCTCTTCCGTATTGGGCAGCTCCATGACCACGGTGGCAGGCTTCATTGCACTATGCTTCATGAGCTTTACCCTGGGCCTGGATTTGGGCATCGTAATGGCAAAGGGCGTTGTGTTCGGCGTTATCAGCTGCGTGACGATCCTGCCGTCCCTGATCCTGATCTTCTATAAGGCCATTAAAAAGACCACCCATCGTTCCATCCTTCCGGATGTGGGGCGGCTTTCCGGCGGGATTATGAAGCACTATAAGCTGTTCATTGTCCTGTTCCTGATCCTGCTGGTGCCTGCCATCTACGGCTACAATCACACCAGCGTCTACTACAATCTGGATTCCACCCTGCCCGAGGAGCTGGACAGCTCCAAGGCCAATACGGCAATCCGGGATGACTTCCACATGGGCGCGCTGCACCTGCTGCTGCTGGACAGCGACACCTCTTCCACCGACATCCGCAAGATGGCAGACGAGATGGAGCAGGTAGACGGCGTAAGCTATGTGCTGGGTATGGATTCCCTCACCGGCAGCCTGATTCCCGATGAATTCATTCCTTCGGACATCACCTCCATGCTGGAGAGCGAAAACTACAAGCTCATGATGATCGGCTCCGAGTATGCCACCGCAAGTACAGAGGTCAACAATCAGATCACCGAGCTTCAGACCATCTGCAAAAAATATGACGATGGCTCGATGCTCATCGGTGAAGCGCCTTGCACCAAGGATCTAATTACCATCACCGATCATGACTTTGCCGTGGTCAACTCCGTATCCATCGGCCTGGTGTTCATCATCATCGCCGTGGTGCTGCGGTCCTTCATCCTGCCCATTCTGCTGGTAGCGGTGATTGAGTTTGCAATCTTCGTAAACATGGGTATCCCCGGCTTCACCGGCACGGAGCTTCCCTTTATTGCATCCATTGTCATCGGCACCATTCAGCTGGGCGCAACGGTAGACTACGCCATCCTGATGACCAACCGTTATCTCCATGAGCGTACCACCGGCAAGAACAAGAAGGAAGCAGTGGACACCGCCCTTCACACCTGCGCCACCTCGATTATGGTTTCGGCACTGAGCTTCTTTGCTGCGACCTTCGGCGTTGGCCTTTACTCCGACGTTGCACTGATCGGCAGCCTGTGCTCCCTGATGGCACGGGGCGCGATTATCAGTATGGTCACGGTACTTCTGGTGCTGCCCGCCGTACTTTATATCTTCGATAAATTGATTATTGCCACCACCTTCGGCGCAAAGAAAGCAATCCGCATGCACACCGAGGGCAATTCCGAACAGGAGGTATCCTTATGAAAATGATGAATAAACGTTTGATGCGTCTGTCCGGCGTGATGCTCAGCGCCAGTTTCCTGGTGTCCTGCCTGGGCGTCCCTGCGCTGGCTGCTGATAGCCTTTCCAAGATGGAGAAAAATGAAACGGTCTACGTCATTACCGATGCAGCCGGTGTTCCGGATTCCGTGATTGTATCCGACTGGCTGAAAAATGGCGACAAGCTCAGCTCCCTGGAGGACAGCTCCAATCTCCAGGACATTCAGGTGGTAAAGGGCGACGCCTCCTACTCCGGCTCCGGCAGCACCATTACCTGGGCGGCTGGCGGCGAGGACGTCTACTACAAGGGCACCTCCAATCAGGAGCTTCCGGTGGGCGTTACCATGACCTATCTGCTGGACGGCAAGGAAATCAGCCCTGCCGATCTGGCTGGCAAGAGCGGTAAGCTCACCATTAAAATCAAGTACACCAACAACACCAAGCAGACCGTGGACGTGGACGGCGAGAAAATGGAGATGTCCGTTCCGTTCATGATGGTCACGGGTATGATGCTGGACAACGATACCTGCTCCAACATCACCGTGGACAACGGCATGGTGGAAAATGACGGCGACCATTCCATTATCCTCTGCTATGGTCTGCCTGGACTCAGCGACAGCCTGGCTCTGGAGAGCACCGATGATTTCGAGGCACCGGAATTCCCGGATACCGTTGAGATTACCGCAGATGTGACCGACTTCTCCATGGAAACTGCCATCACTGTGGCATCTGCCGGCCTGCTCAATGATCTGGAGCTGGACGATACCGACACCATGGATGAACTGGAGGATAACCTGAACGATCTGACCGATGCCGCACAGCAGCTGCTGGATGGCACCCAGGATCTGATGGACGGCGTGGATGAGCTGCAGGACGGCGCAAAGGAACTGCAGGACGGTGCATCCCAGCTCCAGGACGGCGCTAACCAGCTGGATTCTGGCGCAAGCGATCTCCAGAGCGGTGCATCTCAGCTCAGCTCCGGCGCTTCGACGCTGGCAAGCTCCATGGGTACGCTGGTGGCAGGTCTCCAGTCGGCACATACCGGCAGCCAGACCCTGTACAGCGGCCTGGGTACTCTGCAAAGTGGTGCGGCAACCCTGTCCGGCGGTATTGACACCGCAGCGGCCGGTGCAGGCAGCCTGGCAGACGGTACGGCACAGCTGAAAACCGGTGCAGCCTCCCTGGCTTCCGGCGCCTCTCAGCTCAGCACCGGTGCAGGCAACCTCCAGAACGGCATTGGCGCAGTTCAAAGCGGCGCCAACACCCTCAGCGGCTCTATGGGCGGCCTGGTTTCCGGCGCCGCTCAGCTCCAGGGCGGCACCCAGCAGCTCTCTGACGGTACCGACAGCCTGATTGCGGGACTTGGCGGACTGACCGACGGCACAGTTGCACTTCAGGCAGGCGTAGATGCGCTGGGCAGCGGTGTAACCGAGATGGAGTCGAGCCTCCAGGAAGGCATTAGCGGGGTTAGCAGCGGTGTAAGCAAAGCTTCCTCCGGCCTGAGCGACACGGCAGCCAATGATACGACCATTGCGGCAGCCTTGGAGGGGATTGCAGCCAATCTCAGCGAATCGGATCCCGACACGGCAGCAGCACTTACGACCTATGCAGCCAATCTAAGAAAAAATGCAACTGGTCAGCAGAGCGTTCAGAGCGCACTGGATAACCAGGTGCAGGGCGGCCTGAATCAGCTGTCCGCCGGTGTGACCAGTGGTGCGGCTTCCCTGACCAGCGGTGTAGGCCAGGTGAGCGGCGGCATCAGCGGACTCCAGGACGGCATTGCACAGGTGGAAACCGGTGCAGAAAGCCTGAAATCCGGTATTGGCGATGTATCCACCGGCCTGAGCAGCCTGTCCAGCGGCATTTCCGCTGCTAAGGGCGGCGCAGATTCCCTGGCAGCCGGTGCGGCAAGTGCGGCAAACGGCGCGGCATCCCTGAAGGACGGCATTGACACGGCAGTTACCGGTGCAGGCGCGCTGGTTTCCGGCATTGACCAGGTGGATGCAGGCGCTCAGTCCCTCAGCCAGGGCATGGGGCAGCTTAGCTCCGGCGCAACGGCATTGAAGGACGGCCTTGGTACCGCAGCCACCGGTGCCGGTTCTCTGAACAGCGGCCTTAGCTCCGCAGTATCCGGCGGCAGCCAGCTCTATACCGGCGCTGGTACCCTGGCTTCCGGTGCATCCACCCTGTATGAGGGCACGGGTACCCTGAAGAGCGGCACCACCTCTCTGGTAGACGGCACCGTATCCCTGAAGGATGGCACCGATCAGCTGGTTGACGGCGTAAAAGAGCTTCGTGACGGCGCAGAAGAACTGCATGACGGCATGAAGGAGTTCAAGGAGGACGGCATTGATAAGCTCTGCAACCTCTATTGGGATAACGTTCCCGAGCTGGTGCATAAGCTCCAGGCGCTGCAGAAGCTGGGCCAGGATTATGAGAGCTTCTCCGGCATTTCCGCGGATGCGGACGGCAAGGTGAAGTTCCTGTTCCGGTCCGATGCCATTTCTACCGATGACACCACGGCTGCTGACGGCGAGTAATTCCGCTCCTGCAACAAAATAACCTCCTCTCAATCCGTTCTGGGACCTGAATTTGGTCCCGGGGCGGATTTTTCTGTCCCCGTCCGGTGGATTTTCCGGCCTGGGCGTGTTAAGCTATAGGAAAGAATCGTCGAGGTGAAGAACATGGTAAAGAATATTGTACGGGACGCGATGTTTTTGTCAATGCCCTCTCAGCAGGCCACCAAGGCCGATGCGGCAGTGATTCAGGATTTAAAGGACACCCTAAAGGCCAATCAGGACCGCTGTGTGGGAATGGCGGCCAATATGATCGGAGTTAAGAAGTGCATTTTGATCTGTGCCGTCGGTCCGAACAGCCTGATTATGGTGAACCCCCGGATTGTCCACCGGGAGGGGGCTTATGAAACAAAGGAAGGCTGCCTGTGCCATGAGGGCGAGCGGCCGGTCAAGCGCTACAAAACCATCCGGGTAAGCTATTTGGACGAGCAGTTTCAGCCCCAGGAGCGGACGTTCCTCGGGTTCCCAGCGCAGATTATTCAGCATGAAATGGACCACTTTGAGGGAAAACTCATCTGACGTGCTCATAATCCGAAATCGGACTTGTGAAACATAGGGAAACTGTGCTATAATGATCCGGCATTTCAAAGGCAGCACCGCAGAAGCAATTGTGTGGTGTTGCCTAAAAACAAAGGAGTTTTAGTGTGCATAAGTACATCGGCGACCGTGCGTTTTACGGCCGCGTTTTAAAAGTAATGATTCCCATTGTAATTCAGCAGGGCATCACCAATTTTGTGGGAATGCTGGATAATATCATGGTGGGACAGGTGGGCACGGAGCAGATGTCCGGTGTGGCCATCACCAATCAGCTGCTGTTTATCTTCCAGCTTTGCATTTTCGGCTGCCTGTCCGGTGCGGGGATTTTCTGCGCCCAGTATTTTGGCAAGGGTGACCAGGAGAAGGTAAAAAGCGTTTTTCGCTATAAGGTCCTGACCACCGGGGCCATTACCCTGCTGGCCATGGGCATCTTCTGGTTTTTCCGGGAGCCGCTGATCCGCCTGTTTTTGACGGATACCGGAACCGGCGGAGATCTGGAGGCCACTCTGGGCTATGGCAAGACCTATCTGGAGATTATGATGGTGGGGCTGATTCCCTTTGCCATTGTGCAGATGTATTCCTCCACTATGCGCGAAACCGGAGAAACGGCCATTCCCATGAAGGCCAGTACCCTTGCGGTGCTGGTGAATATGTGCTTTAACTATGTGCTGATCTTCGGCAAGCTGGGAGCGCCGAGAATGGGAGTGGCCGGTGCGGCTGTGGCAACGGTAATTTCCCGGTTTGCGGAGCTGGCGTTTATTCTGATCTATGCCAAGGTGCGGCGGGAGCAGTTTTCCTATCTCACCGGCGTTTATCAAACCCTGCGCGTTCCCATGGAGCTTACCAAAGAAATTACCATCAAGGGCATGCCCCTGATGGTAAACGAGCTGATGTGGTCCCTTGGTACTACGCTGATCGTCCAGTGCTATTCCACCCGGGGCCTGGATGCGGTGGCGGCCTATAACATCTCCAGCACTGTGAACAACTTCTTCTCCATGGCGGTGCTTGCCATGGGAACGGCCATCTCCATTATGGTGGGCCAGGAGCTGGGCGCAGGCGAGTTTGAACGGGCCGTGGATACCAACCGGAAGATGATTGCCTTTGGTGCGGTGCTTTGTATGGGCGCTGCGGTGCTGCTGGCGATTTTTGCCCCGCTGTTCCCGAAGATCTATAACACCACGGATTATGTCCGGGAGCTGGCCCGGAACCTGTTGTGGATCGACGCGATTTTCCTCACCGCCCGGGGCCTGTATAACAGCTGCTATTTCACCCTGCGATCCGGCGGAAAGACGCTGCTGACGTTCCTGTTTGACAGCGTTTCCATGTGGATCCTGAACCTCCCGGTGGCGTTTATTCTGGCCCACTTTACGGGACTGCCGCTGATTTCCATGTATGCGGTGGTGCAGATCGTGGATGCGCTGAAGACCATGCTGGGGCTGTATCTGGTGAAAAAGGGCATTTGGATCAACAATCTGACCTGATGAATTAGAAAAATTGGCGCGCTGCAAATTCTCTTGCAGCGCGCCATACTTTTACGCTTCCAGGCGATATTTCCGATGGAACTGATTGAATTCCTTGACGAAGGAAGGGGCTTGGTCGGACTGATCGGACTTGAGCTCCGTAAGGTAATCGTGCACCTCAAAGGCGGAATTCCGAATCTGGATGATGCACACGCCGATGTTGGAGCAGTGGTCGGAAACACGTTCGCAGTTGGTGAGAATATCGGTGAGCACCAGACCCGTGCCGATGGAGCATTCGCCGTCCTGGAGCCGCCGGATGTGCCGGTTGCGGATCTCGGTGGTGAGATCGTCGATAACCTCCTCCAGGGGTTCCACATGGCCGGCCAGCTGATCGTCGTTTTTCTGGAACGCATTCATGGTCAGCTCCAGAATTTCCGTCAGCGCGGCAAACAGGGTGGTGAGCTCATTGGTGGCGGCCTCCGAGAAGGAATAGCCGTTTTTGTGCATTTCCGAGGCGCTTTCCGCCAGGTTGGTGGCATGGTCGCCGATGCGCTCAAAGTCGCCGATTACATGGAGCAGCTCGAAGATCTCCCGGCTTTCCTCTACCCGAAGCTCCCGGGCAGAGAGCTTGACCAGGGCGGTGGCCAGAGCGTCGTCCATGCGGTCAAGCCTCTGTTCCTGCTGCTCCACCTTGTCATAGAGCTTCTGGTCGTAGCCGGACAGGAGATGGAGGGAATCTAAGAGCGCACTTTTTGCCACCTGACCCATGGTGACCACCTGCTCCCGGCACTGCTCTACGGCGAGAATGGGGGCGTTCATCAGACGCTCGTCCAGAAATACGGTCTTCTCCTTGGATTCGCCCTTGTCGGGAACCATGAGGTTGGCAAGGCGTACCAGCTGCTGGGAGAAGGGCAGCAGAATCAGCGTGGTGACAATATTAAAGATGGAGTGTACCCCGGCAATGGCCAGGGGCGTAATGGCAAGCCCGGTGATGGGGAAGTGGAAGATGGCGTTCAGACCGTAAAAGCCAATCAGACAGATTACGGTGCCGATCAGGTTGAAGCTTACATGGACCGCTGCCACCCGACGGGCATTTTTATTGGTGCCAATGGAGGACAGCAGCGCCGTGACGCAGGTGCCGATATTCTGTCCCATAATAATGGGGATTGCCATACCATAGGTGATGGAGCCGGTGATGGACAGCGCCTGGAGAATACCCACCGACGCCGCAGAGGACTGGATAATACCCGTAAAGGCTGCGCCCACCAGAACGCCCAGCAGGGGATTGTTAAACCGGGTGAGCATGGAGTCAAAACCGGGCATGTCGGTCAGCGGAGCCATGGCGTTTTTCATCAGCTCCATGCCAAACATCAAAACTGCAAAGCCGCAGAGAATCGAGCCGGTATCCTTCTTCTTTTCGCTTTTTGCCGCCATAATCAGAATGACGCCGATCAGCGCAAGTATGGGGGAGAAGTTTTCCGGCTTTAACATGGAGATCAGCAGATTATCCCCCTGGATGCCTGCCATACTGAGAATCCAGGCGGTCAGGGTGGTGCCGATATTGGAACCCATGATAAGCCCCACGGTCTGACTCAGCTCCATAATACCGGAGTTGACCAGGCCTACCAGCATAACGGTCATGGCCGACGAGGACTGAATGGCGATGGTGATACCCGCGCCCAGCAGCAGACTCTTAAAGGGGTTGGAGGTGAGCTTTTTCAGGGTCAGCTCCAGCTTTCCGCCGGCGATTTTTTCCAGACTGGAGGACATAATGTGCATGCCAAACAGGAAAAATGCAAGTCCTCCGCACAGGGTAAATACAGAAAAGATGTCCATCTATGTAACTTCCTCCTTTTGTCATGGTAAAGGATATCAAAGCAATGTAAAGCGTATATAGG
>CAVEIY010000032.1:0-15698 GCA_963615825.1 Flexilinea sp. | reverse complement strand
TGCGGCTCCAGGCGGCGCTGAATCCCCCCTCGGTGGACAAGCAGGAGCATAAACGCGGCAAAATTCTGTTCCGAGTTGGGGATCGGGTGATGCAAATCAAGAATAATTATGATATAATGTGGAAAAAGACCGAGGGCTTTGGGGTTGGAACCGGCGTGTTTAACGGCGACGTGGGCAAAGTGACGGAGATTGATCCCGGAGAAGAGACCATGACTGTGGTATTTGAGGATCGTGAGGTGGAATACACCTTTGATCTGCTGGGCCAGCTGGAGCTTGCCTATGCCATGACCGTACACAAGAGCCAGGGCAGCGAATACCGCGCGGTAATCCTGTCCGTATCCCAGGCGAACCCCTACCTGCTGACCAGAAGTATCCTCTATACGGCGGTGACCCGCGCCAAAGAGCTTTTGATCCTGGTGGGAGATCCGGGCGTGGTGCAGCAGATGGTGGAAAACAACCGTCAGTCCCGCCGCTATAGCGGACTGAAGCTGCGACTTGAAAAGGACGGATGAAAATGGGCTTTCTCTCCAGCGTGTTGGATTTTCTGTTTCCTCCCAAGTGCATGTTCTGCCATAAGGTTTTGCCGGTGGGACAGCGGGGCTGCTGCTCGAGTTGCGGGCAAAAGCTGATTCAGGATCTTCCGCCCCGGCGGGGTGTACATTTTAAGGCCTGCTATGCGCCGATGCTCTATGAGGGAACGGTGCGGGAGGCGCTGATCCAATTTAAGTTCCACGACCGCCCGGGTTATGCCACGGAGCTGGGAAAGATTCTGGCCGACTGTATTCGGGAGAAGCTTTCCGGGCAATATGATATCATTACCTGGGTTCCGGTCAGCGAAAAGCGTCTGAAAAAGCGTGGATATGACCAGGCGATGCTTCTGGCTATGGCTGCGGCCTTGGCACTGGACGACGTGGCGGTGGAAACTCTGAAAAAGTGCAAGGATACACCGGCACAATCCAGCCTGGAGGGCGCGGACCAGCGTCGAACCAATGTGGCTGATGTCTATAAAATTGTAGACCCGGAGCTGATTGCTGGACAGCGGGTTCTGCTCATTGATGATATTATCACCACCGGTGCAACCCTGGAGGAAGCCAGCCGAACCCTAAAGCAGGCTGGGGCGACCTCCGTTGTGGCGGCTGCGGTGGCAAAGACTGTCTATAAAAATAAACATACCAAAGAGGAAGCGTTATGATAAAACTATCCCGAGATATTGGAATTGATTTGGGCACTGCCAATGTGCTGGTCTATCTGGACGGCAAGGGCATTGTGGTCAATGAGCCAAGCGCAGTGGCACTGGATAAAAACACCGGCAAGGTGCTGGAGGTTGGCGCTGCGGCAAAGAAGATGCTGGGGCGTACCCCCGGCAACATTGTAGCAGCCCGACCACTGGAGCGCGGCGCCATCTCCGACTATGATATGACCGCAACCATGCTGTCGGTTTATCTGCGTCGTATCACAAAAATGTCCCTGGTGAAGCCTCGCGTTGTGGTATCGGTACCCAGCGGCATCACCGAGGTAGAGGAGCGTGCGGTGATTCAGGCGGCTATGGAGGCTGGAGCACGGCGCGTATACCTGATGGAAGAGCCTCTGGCTGCGGCCATTGGCGCTGGCATGAACATCAAGGGCGCAGGCGGCAGCATGGTCATTGACATTGGCGGCGGCACTACGGATATTGCGGTATTGAGTTTGAACAATGTGGTGCGCTCTACCTCCATCGACGCCGCAGGAGACGCCTTTGACAACGCAATCATCCAGTATATCCGGGAGCGTTATCAGGTGCTGGTGGGCAACCAGACGGCAGAGGAGATCAAAATGGCTATCGGCTGTGTGAATCCCCGGCCCGAAGCCCTGGTAATGACGGTGAAGGGCAGAAACCTCTCCACCGGCCTGCCCCAGGAGGTGGACGTGACCTCTGTGGATGTGATGCACGCATTGACCACGCCCTGCCGGGATATTCTCTATGCGGTTCGTACCATCCTGGAGAAAACCGATCCGGAGCTGGTGGCGGATATCTCGAAAAACGGCATTACCCTCACCGGCGGCGGCAGTCTGCTCTATGGGTTTGACCAGCTGATCTACCGCTCTACGGGAATTGCCTGCCATGTGGCCGACGATGCGATCCTCTGTGTGGCGCTGGGCTGCGGCAAGGCGCTCAAATGGATCGACGAGATGCAGGAGGGCACTGTCAACTTCGCACGTCATAAGCTTATGGCGGAATAAATGGAATCAAACAGGACAAACGGTCCCGCTGCATTCA
Source organism: Flexilinea sp. (assembly GCA_963615825.1). Taxonomy (GTDB): domain Bacteria; phylum Bacillota; class Clostridia; order Oscillospirales; family Oscillospiraceae; genus HGM13006. Next base: position 13,441 of record CAVEIY010000032.1, on the reverse strand, counting down.
GGTCGAGTGCAGCGGGACTTTTACATTGTGCCTTTTTGGTTGGTTTGTGCTGGTTCCATTGACAGATGGGGGACATGTCGGTACAATTTATTGAGGCAATGTAATATTCTCGTAAAATAAATGTAAATGGAGGGCGAATCATGTTCTATTCTCATCTTCTTTCTCCGGTGACCATTGGAAATGTAACGCTGAAAAACCGCATCTCCTCGCCGGATGCTTCGCTGCATCTGCTGCAGGGACCGGAGACGTTCCCGGCAGACGGCTATCGTGCCTGGGTGATCCAGATGGCAAAGAGCTGCGCCTATATGGTCATGTCGCCCTGGTCCAATCCCACCCAGCGGACCGTCGGCATGGCAGACAGCGTTAGAATGCAGAACTTCGACATGGACGATCCCAGCGTCAGCAACTACTTCTCCAAGATGTGTGACGACATCCATTTTTACGGATCTAAAATCCTCATCAGCACCATTCCATTCCGTCTGCCCTGGCCGGATGGCTACAATCTGGACGGACAGGGCGGCATGTTCCTGCCGGGACAGCCGGTGGAACCCAAGAAAGCGCTTCCCGCAGAGCGTATGGGAGAGCTGGTGGAGAATTACGTCCGGTATGTGGAGAACTATAAGACCTTTGGCTACGACGGCGTATCTCTGAACATCTCCATGCTCATCGGGAAAAATCGGAATCATCGCACGGATCAATATGGCTGCGATACTCCAGAGCATGCAGCTCAGCTGCCCAAGCTGCTGTTTACGGCCATCAAGGAGCGCTTGGGCAGAGATTTTATCACCGAAGCCTATGTCTATGGCGAAATGGATCACATTTACACCAAGGAGTTCATGGCGGCGGTCATCAAGGAATTGGAGGATGTGCTGGATATTGTGTCCATTAAGGAGAAGGACGCGGCGGCCAATCATCCCACCGGATTCCAGTTTACCAAGGGCCACCATCCCTGCTTTGGCTATGCAAAGGCAATTCGTGACACCGGGGCAAAGGTGCTCATTGGCGTCAACGGCGGCTTCCAGGATCCGCAGGAGCTGGACGGATACCTTGCCGCCGGAGACTGCGATCTGATTGCCATGGCGCGTGGATTGTTTGCCGACGGGGACTATATGGAGAAATGTCTTACCGGCCGGGGAGAGGATATTGTCCCCTGTATCTGGTGCAACAAATGTCACGGTACCATGACGCCGCCGTGGATTTCCTTCTGCTCCGTCAATCCGCGACTGGGCATTGACCCGGTGCTGCTGAATACCCTGCCCAATGGCGGCACAAAGAAAAAGGTTGCCATTGTCGGCGGAGGTCCCATCGGCATGCGGGCAGCCATTATGGCAGCGGAGCAGGGCCATCAGGTGACGCTGTTTGAAAAGACCGATTATCTGGGCGGACAGCTGCGTCACAGCGACTACGTGAGCTTCAAGTGGCCGCTGCGAGATTATAAGGACTATCTGGTTCGGCAGCTGAGCAAACACGGCGTTACCGTCCGAATGAATACGCTGGCAACCCCGGAAATGATGCAGCAGGAGAACTTTGAGGCGGTGATCGCAGCCACCGGCGCAGTGCCCAACATTCCGAAGTTTGCACAGGACGAGGCAGGGCAGCTCAAGGCGGGACTGAGAACCTGCCTGGATGTGTTTGGCCATGAGCATGAGCTGGGCAAACGGGTAGTGATTGTGGGCGGCAGCGAAACCGGCGTAGAAACCGGCATGCATCTCTGCGAAAAGGGCCATGAGGTTACAGTGCTGACCCGTCAGGACGAAATTGCCCACGACGCTTCTCATCTCCATGCCATCACCATGGCGATTGTCACCTATGATCCCCAGGACTATCACGAGATTATCCGGTGCGCCTGGGAGAAGTATCCAAGCTTTCACTCCATTGTCCATGCAAACACCACAGAGGTGACAGAGAAAACAGTAACCTATACCGATGCAGACGGCGTCAGCCATACGCTGGAGGCGGATTCGGTGGTGATCTGCGGCGGCATGAAGGCACAGAGGGATGCGGCGCTGAAATTCTATGGGGCAGCGCCCAGATTCTTTATGACCGGCGACTGCGAGAAGGTGGCAAACCTCCAGGTTGGCAACCGTTCGGCCATGGGCAAGGTGGCGCAGCTGTAAGAACAGGAAACTTATCGGGGCGGCATGCGGCCATCCTCGAAAAATATTCACAACTTGTCCGGAAAAGTTGTAAAAAATCTTTGATTTCCACACAGGATCTATACAATCCCATGGTACTTTTTACATAGACTTTACAGAGGAGGTGTTCCTGTGAGTCAGGGTATTATCTCATCCTTCCAGCGGTATGAAGTAAAGTTCTTTCTGACGCCCCAGCAGCGGGAACATCTGATGCCGGAGTTGGAGGAGCACTTTGCGGTGGATCAGTATGGACTGCATACCATCAGCAATCTCTACTACGATACGGATTGCTATGACATTACCCGGGATTCCATCGACAAGCCCGTCTACAAGGAAAAGCTGCGGGTTCGCGCCTATGGAACGCCGGAGCCGGAAACCGGGCAGGTATTTGTAGAGCTGAAAAAGAAATATGACCATGTGGTCTACAAGCGGAGAATTGCGGTGCCGATTGGCGTGGCAAATCGTTTCCTGCAAGGCGGTCCGGACCCTGCGGGGGCAGATCCGCAGATTACCCATGAGATTCGCTATTTTATGCAGCGAACAAAGCCGGAGCCGAAGGTCTATCTCAGCTATCAGCGGATTGCCATGGCTGGACGGGAGAATCCGGATCTGCGCATCACCATGGACCAGGAACTGCTATGGCGGACTTATGATCTGGACCTGTGCCTGGGTCCCTATGGGCAGCGGATTCTGCCGGAGGAAACCACGCTGATGGAGATCAAGGTACCGGGCGCCATGCCCCTGTGGTTGGCACAGGCGCTGAGCCGTCATCAGATCTACCGAAGCTCCTTCTCAAAAATCGGCACTTGCTATACCCGGTTTATTCTGCCGGACATATTTGAAAAAAAGGTTGTGACCACTCATGTTTGATTCCCTGCTTGCCAGCGGCTTGACCGCTCAGAGCTTCCTGATTTGCACCGCTGTTTCGCTGGTGCTGGGGCTGCTGACCGCCCTGTGCTTTTCCTTCCGTGCAAATTTCTCCAAAAGCTTTTGTCTGACGCTTGCGATTCTGCCCGCCATTGTACAGGTGATTATTATGATGGTTTCCGGCAGCATCGGCGCCGGAGTTGCAGTGGCAGGGACCTTTTCCCTGGTGCGGTTCCGGTCAGAACCGGGCACGGCACGGCAGATTGCGGCGCTGTTTTTGGCAGTGGCATTGGGCATCGCCATGGGAATGGGCTATGCGGTACTGGCAGGGGTATTCTTTGTGATTGTGACGCTGTTTTTCCTGCTGCTGACCCTGGTGGGCTTTGGCGGCGACCATGGGACCCAGCGGGATCTTCGGATTACCATTCCCGAAAGCATGGACTATGAGGGCGTATTCGACGATCTGTTTGCGAAGTATACCACGATGCACAGTCTGGAGCGGGTCAGAACCACTAACATGGGAACGCTCTATGAAATCCGGTATACCATTGCCTTGAAGGACGAAACGCAGCTCAAGACGTTTATGGATGAACTGCGGACCCGGAACGGAAACCTCACCATTGTATGCGGACGGGTGAGCACCGAAAGCGCCCTGTAATTAAAGCATTGGACCCCTCATCTGCGAAGCCAGCAGGCGAGGGGTCATTTTTCGTGAACATGGCGGCATTTTCTGAAATATCGTTGCATTTTTCCAAAATTCCCGGTACACTGTAGATGTGAATTTATCTGTCCCGGAACAGCGTGCCGGACGGAGCGAAAACAGGAGGTCCATATGGAACAGATGAAAACAGAGCTTCTGGTCATTGGCGGCGGTGCAGCAGGATTGGCAGCCGCGGCGGCGGCAGCAGAAAAGGGAGCACAGGTGATTGTGGCCGAAGCGATGGCAGCGGTGGGCGGCAACGGATTGTTCCCCAGAGGCGTGTTTGCGGTGGATAGCGTATTGCAGCGGAAGCGGCTGATTTTTGCGGATACTGACGAGATTTTTACTCGCTGCATGGAATACTCCCATTGGAAGATTGACGGACGCATTGTGCGGCGGCTGCTGGATAAAAGCGGCGACACCATCTCCTGGCTGATGGACAAGGGTGTGGCGTTCTGCGACGTAGTGCATCATACCCCCAATCAGGCCCCGGAGGTGTTTCATATCACCAGTGCCGAGGAAAATGCAGGCAGCGTCGTGGTGCAGTGCCTGAAAAAGTTCTGCCTGGAGCACGGGGTAACGCTTTTGACAAAAACCAAGGGCAAAACGCTGCTGAAAGACGAAACCGGTGCAGTCATCGGTGCAATTTGCGAGCAGAAGGATGGCAGCCAGCTGGAAATCCACGCAGAGCGTGTGATCGTCTGCACTGGCGGATTTTCCGGGAACCAGGAGATGATCCGGAAGTATTATCCCAACTTTAAGCCGGACCAGGTGGCAAAGGGCGGCGGCATGCGGCATCCCGGCGACGGTGTAAGAATGGCACTGGAGGCTGGCGCAGATATTGAGGGCAATTTTGCCATGGAGATTGCCGCACCGAAAATCCAGGGCTATGCGGCGCTGAATCTGATTTTGGGGAAGCCCTATCATATGTGGCTCAACCGGTTTGGACAGCGGTTTGCCAGCGAGGGCATTGTTTATAACTTTGCGCTGGCGGCCAACGCATGCCTGCGTCAGCCGGAGGGCAAGATGTGGGTGGTATTCGGACAGAAGCAGCTGGATCAGGCGCTGTCGGACGGCAGAGATATGATTGAGCTGATCCATATTGATCCCAAGGCAGAGGAGCAGCTGCCGGAAACCATGGAGCAGGCAATTGCAGACGGCATTATGGTAAAGGCCGACACGCCGGAGGCTTTGGCGGAGTTTATCGGCTGCGAACCGGAGACGGTAGCTGCATCGGTGGCGGAATACAATGCCTTCTGCCAGGGCGGACGGGACGCAATGTTCGCCAAGGACCGGCGGTATCTGACACCGCTGGGAGACGGTCCGCTCTATGCCATCCGGGCTGGTGCGGATATGCTCATTACCCACGGCGGCATTCGGGTCAACGAATACTTCCAGGCGCTGGACAACCAGTATCGGCAGGTGAAGAATCTGTATGTGGCCGGTGTGGATTTCGGCGGTGTGGATGCCGACGAGTATAATGTGGAGATGAGCGGACATGGCTTCGGATTTGCGCTGAACTCCGGTCGTATGGCCGGTGAGCATGCAGCTTTGTCGATCAAAAATTCATAAGCGAGCCGCTTATACGGAAACCCCCGGGCACGAAACAGTGTCCGGGGGTTTTCAGCGTGATTAGTGCATGGGCGGAGGACCGCCGGGGCCATCGGGAGGACCGGAGGGACCCTCGGAATCAGCCGGAAGCAGGTCAGAATCGGTTTTCTTCATGTCGGCGGAGTAGGTACCAACAGGCTTCCCCTCCATGATGACGGTGCCGCTGACATGGATGCCATCGGGGGTGTAAACGGCGTCAAAGTGGTGCTTTCCGGGACCGGCGGGCATATCCGCAGAAAATCCCGTTTCGGTTGTCTGAAAGTTTTCCAGGGTCACAGGTCCCATACTGTTGCGGATGGTGCCGCCCTGGCCATCAATGGAGAAAAGGTGGTGCTTGTCTCCGCCGGGGGTTGCGAAAATGCCGAGATAGTAGGTCATGTTGCTTCCTTCTTTCTTTGTGAATATGGGATGATCAGGCAGCGCAGCGGTCATAAGCGGCCTGCTCTGCTTCAATACAGGTTTCGATGCTCATATCCTTGAGCTTTGCCACAAAGCTGTCCCACTGGTCCATGCTTACATCTCCAGAGATGAACTGGGGCACCATCTGAGAGGCGTAGGTGATGATGTCTGCCACGTAGTAGGAGGCCGTCTGGGTTTCCTCAGCGTTCATGGATACGTTGGAGGGCAGGCAGTGGGCACCGTCCATATTAGAGGTCCAAACCTCCCATGCCTGATTCTTAAGGTCTGTGTTGAACTCTGCGGTGGCATAGAGCAGCATCATGGAAGAGCAGAGGGTGTAGGGACGGCGAATGCGCAGATAGTTGGGCACATCCACCCCGTATTCGTTATGGATGACCGCGTCGGTGAACTGCGGCGTACCGTTTTCGTCGATGGTGTAATCCTCGCCCTCAAAGCCATAGTTATAGAACAAAATACCGTCCTCGGAATAGAGGTAGTCCAGAAACTGCATGGCGGTTTCCACATCCTCGCAGCAGGCGGTGACGTAGGTATCAGAGGAATCGGTAATCAGAGAGGTGGAGGTGATATGATCGGTATCGCCCTCGTTCAGGGTCAGGTTGGGCACGCAGGAAACCGGCTGGGTGATATTTCCGATGCCTTCGCCGGAGGTACACCAAAGACCGACGGTGCCGTTTGCCTGAAGCTCTGCCAGTGCGCCGCCCATGGGATCATAGGCGATGGAGCCAAAGTCCTTATCAAACAGGCCCTCGTTGTACCAGCGGTTCATTTCCGCCAGATAATCCCGGTAGCCATCCTCGATCAGGGAGCAGTGAACGGTGCCATCTACCACATAATAGGGCAGACTGGTTTCGGTGCCGCCGGCAGCAAAGGTGGCAACATCGTAGCCGACGGTCAGACCGTTGATTTTGCAGTCTGAGTTGAAGTACATGGCGGTGGGGGTGTTGTAGGCATCCCGGAATACCTTTAGAACCTCAAACATCTGGTCATAGGTGGTGGGCAGCTCCAGCCCCTGTTCATCCAGCCAATCCTGACGGATTACAAGACCCTGATTCTGCACAAAGTTGTCATAGGGAGAATGGTAGCACAGCACCTTGCCGTCATTTCGGAAAATGGGCGCAACGTCGGGATTGGAGTCAATGAGATACTGATAGTTGGGAGAATACTCCGGCAGGCGCTCTGTGAGATCGACAATGACGCCGTCCTCCAGGGCACCGGTAGCGCCGCCGGTATAGGTGAGATCGGAGATAATGGCGGCATAATCTCCGGAAGCAATGGCAACGTTCATTTTCTCCTGAGCGGTCCAGAAGTCAATTTCCGTATAGTCGATGGTAACACCGGTGATTTCCTGAAGATGCCGAATGGCCTCCAGGTCCTGCAAATTGGAAAGGCCCAGCTCGCCCAGCGGTCCCATCAGGTTCAGCTGCGTGCGCATCCAGGTCAGGGTCAAACCGTCCTCGCTGATGGGCAGGGAATATTCGTTGCTGTAGTCCAGACGGGCGGTATCACTGCCGGGGAAATGATACTGATGCTCCGGCGTGGGAGCCGCGTCCTCCTGGACGCTGACTGAGGCTTCCGGTTCAGCAGCAGGGGCAGCTGTGGCTTCCTCAGGGGCAGCCGGAGCGGTGGATTCCGGCGCCGATGCGGTTGCTGTGCCAGAAGGGGCAGCAGCCGGACTGCCGCAGCCGGACAGCGCAGCGGTGAGAAGCAGGAGAACCAGCGCAAGGGATAACAACTTCTTTTTCATAACTTGACACTCCTTTTTATTGATTTGGTCAAGTCCATTATATCGGGCAGTGGACCGGGGGAAAAGGGACAGTAACTGCGCGGCGGGATGTTTTTGGGGATATGGGGCGGTGATACGGGACGGATCAATCGAGAAAGCCGCCAATTTACCCAACGTATAACATAATTGATATGCTGAAGTGCAAAAACAGCATTGGTAAGCATGCGAAATATGCGGTAAAATAAAAGACATATGAAAGAAAGGATGGATGAACTATGGCCTATCAAATTAAACCCTTCTGTCTGGGCTGCCATTACTGTGCGCTGGAATGTCCCACCCATGCCATCGACTATGTGGGAACCCAGTACCAGATTGATCCGGAGAAGTGTGTAGAATGCGGAAAGTGCGTGGAGGTCTGCAATGTCAGTGCCATTGACACCGGAAAGCCAGAGCAGGTGACGCCCCATGCACCGCTGGAGCTGGAGGCGGACTGCGTGGTGATTGGCGCGGGTGCAGGCGGTACGGTAGCGGCGGTAAAGCTGGCCCAGCTTACCGGAAAAAAGATAATTGTGCTGGAAAAGGCAAAGCGGTATGGCGGCAGCGGCTGGTTTGCGGGCTTCATGATTAGCAACGGAGAAGTGCGCGGTCCTGGCCCCGGCGGACCGGATGGCGGTCCCGATGGTCCTGGCGGCGGCCCCGGCGGTCCCGGTGGTCCGGAAGGCGGCCCTGGTGGTCCTCCCATGCCTGACAAGAGCTTTTTGGAAAAGCTGGACCAGAACCTGATTGCCAATGCCAAGCAGGCAGGCAAGGAACTGAATGATTGGCTGCTGGAAATGCCCGAGGTGCAGCCCTATCTGGTGGAAACCGAGGTTCGGGGCAAGAAGGTAAAGAGCCTGACGGAGGATCGGATTTTCTTCAACCAGAAGTCTACTGACGGTTCCATTGGACCCGGCAAGGGCGGCAGCTTTGTGATTGAAACCATGGTTCGTCAGTTTCCCAAGTATGGCATTGAGCTGCGGACGGAATGTGCGGCAAAGAAGATCCTCACCGATGAAAACGGTGCGATTTCCGGCGTGCTGGCCCAGGATCCCGGCGGTGAGGTACATATCAAATGTAAGGCTGTAATCTGTTCCTCCGGCAGCTATACCCATAATGACGAGCTGCTTCGGCGGTTTATTCCCTGGTTCTTCCCGGATGAGAAGGAGAATCCGGGGTGTGAGCACGTTCATCGGTTTGCAGCCCCCACCGATACCGGTGATGTGGTGGAACTGGGCGAGAGCTGCGGCGCCTATGTGGATTACGACGCCTTCTGCATCAACCTCTTTGGACCGGTGCATCATCCCTTTAGCTTTGCCGGATTCTGCGCTCAGATGAACGGCAATCAGATGACGGTAAACATGAACGGCAAGCGCTTTTATAATGAGGGCGCTATGGGAGCCGGTGCGGCACCCATCTGCTTCCAGCCGCGCCGTATGGTGTACAGTATTTTTGACACCCCGGGCATCGAAGCCGTGATGGATGAGGGCATCCGGACCCGGGGCGGCGTAGAAGGCGAGTACCTAAAGCGCTGGAGACAGGACTTCCAGGAGGAGCTGGATTCCCATAACGGGGTATCTCTGTTTGTGGCAGATACGCTGGAAGAGCTGGCAGATCAGGCGGGCATTGCAAAGGAGGCGTTCCTCCAGGAGGTTGCCCATTACAACGAGATGTGCAAAAAGGGCGTGGACGAGGACTTCGGAAAGAATCCTCGCAACCTCAAACCCATTGAAAACGGCCCCTTCTATGCTATCTTCGGTAAAATGGCAACAGACGGTGCCTTTGGCGGCGTGCTGGTGAACCCCAAGTGTGAGGTTTATCGGGCGGACAAGACGGGTGTGATTCCCGGATTCTATGCCGCAGGCGATAACGCTTCCGGCGTACAGGCCAATGCAGGCAAGCCCGGCGACTACCGGATGAAGGCATTTACCGATTATCAGTGGGCAGTGGACGGCGGTTATCTCTCCGCTCAGAGCTGCGCGGAATATCTGAATCAATAAACAAAACTGCCGCCTCATTCCAAAGCCGGAATGGGGCGGCAATTGTTTATGGACATTCAAATCCGCCTTCCATAAAGGCAGCGGTGGCTTTTAGTTCTCGCTCGATATGCTGATCCAGAAGCTCCAGAATGGCATAGTCCTCGGCGCTGCCAAGGAAATTGGGGCGGTGGCTTAAAAAGACGGAGCGCTCCATTTTCACACCGGACAGGGCCATGGCACGGATGGGGGTATCCGGGACTCGGCGCTTTAGAGAACGGTAGGCAGTGACCGGCACGATGCCAATGTTCCGGCAGCGGTTGATGGAAATTCTGGATTCATCGGGCTGTGTGGCGAAATGCAGACCGGATGGCAGCGTATCGAAGAGGGCGGAGAGAATTTTACGGTCATAGGGGGAATTGTCGAAGATAATGGATTCCTTTGCAAGCTGCTCCCGGGTGATGGTTTTGCCGTCGCAGTCGGAACGGAAAGCGTAGTTTTCGTGGAACATCACACACCAAGGTTCAATATAAGCTTTGGCGATGGTGTAGCCTCGAAAATCCTGCTGGGGGATAATCACCAGATCCGGAGCGGTGTCGGTGGGATAGTCGGAAACCGTGCGGGTGCCGTCGAAACAGGTGAGATCCACATCCGGAAAGGCCGAAAGACAGCGGTCACAGAAGGAGGCAAAGTCGTCCAGGAAAATATAGTTGCAGACCAGCACCCGGCGATTGGTATTCTTCTGACGAACGGCATGGACTCCGGCATTGATGGCGTCCAGTCCTGCGGAGACGTGCTGAAGAAAGATTTTCCCGCTTTCGTTGAGAATCAGTGAGTTGGACTTTCGGTCAAACAGACGGACCTCCAGCTCAGATTCCAGCCGGCTGATGGATCGGCTGAGGGCGGGCTGGGTGATATAGAGCTTATGGGCGGCTTGGCTGACATTTTGACATTCCGCTACCGTGATAAACTGGTGGAGCTGGGTAAGATCCACGATAATTCCCTACTTTCGTATACAATATGACTCCATTCTATCACATTTCTACGAAAGGCGCAAGGCAGGGGGTATGTTCTCACAGGTACTAGTGACTGCACAAACGGCATTGGTCACAGAAATATTTCTAATGTATAATAAATCTGTAATAAACGGAAAGGGTGAATACAAATGGCGTTTCATATTAACCAGGACATCTGCTCCGGATGTCATACCTGCGAACTGTACTGTCCTGCCGGTGCCATTCGGATGAATTTCTCCAAGTACCAGATTGATGCGGACAAGTGCGTGTCCTGCGGCACCTGTGCCCAGCACTGTCATAATGCAGCCATTTACGATCTGGAGAAGCAGCCCGAGGCTCCCATTGCCCACGAAAAGACCGAGCTGACCTGTGATATTCTCGTCATTGGCGGCGGCGCTTCCGGTTTGACAGCTGCGGCAAAGGCTGCCCACGCCGGGAAAAAGGTTGTTGTCATGGAGAAAAACTTCGAGACAGGCGGCAGCGCTTATTTCGGCCATATGATGAGAGTGCATTACTCCAAGTGGCATGAGGCGGCTGGCCTGCCCGATAAGCGGGAAAAGATGTTCAAGAAGTTCCAGCGCATGACCCAGGGCAAGTGCAACAATGAGCTGGCACGGCGGCTGCTGGATGCCAATGTGGATTTGGCCAACTGGCTCATTGACTCCGGCAATATGGAGAAGGGCTTCAAGTGGGGCGTAAACCGCTCGGGCAAGCCTGACATCCAGGACGACTTCCTGAAGAATTATCCCTATCCCATCGACAGCCTGCGCTCCGATCCCTCCTGCGGCCCCGGCGAAAGCGGCTGGGCCATCTGTAATATCCTCACCGATGCCATTAAAGAGTACGGCGGCGAGATTCTGCTGAATACCCAGGCGGTGAAGCTGCTGACCGACGACAAGGGCGCGGTCATTGGCGCGCTGGCGAAGGATCCCGGCGGCGAGGTAGAGGTGCATGCCAAGGCAACTCTGGTCTGCGCCGGTTCCTACAGCCGGAACAAGGAAATCATGAACAAAATGCAGCCCATCTTCTACCAGAATGAGGGCAAGGAGCCGGTTCATATCTATGCCTGCGCTACCTGCACCGGTGATGGCATCACCATGTGCGAGGAGATCGGCGCCAACATTGACTATGTAAACAAGCGTGCGGCGATGTTTGGCCCCATGCATCATCCCTTCAGCTATGGCGTGCTGAGCATGCTCCGGGGCGGCACTTCGGTGCAGGTCAACAAGTACGGACAGGAAATGCCCATGGAGATGGGCATGCACGAAATCGGCGGCCTGGCCGATCAGCCCGGATGGATTGCCTGGAGCATCACCGATCAGCAGTCCTTCGATGAGGCGGTTAAGAACGGCCTGAACAGCTCCGATCCCGATGAGCAGCGTGCATTCCGCCATTGGGAGCGGGATCTGAACAACGAGCTGCGGGACGGCTCTACGGTTAAAGCCGATACCTTGGAAGAGCTGGCTGACAAGCTGGGCTTCAATAAGGCGGACTTCCTGACCTACATCATGCAGTATAACAATGACGTCAAGGCTGGCCGAATTTCCAATCCTTTTGGGCCTCCTCCCGGCGGCGATGACGAGGGCGCTATGCCTCCTCCTCCCGGCGGTGACGATGATGACGACATGATGTTCCCCATGGGCGAGATGCCTAAGCCCCATCCCTTTGAAAAGGGACCCTTCTATGCGGTTATCATGAAGATGTTCCAGGAGAATGCCGTGGGTGGTATGACCATTGACGAGAACACCAATGTGGTTCGTCCGGACGGCACGCCCATTCCCGGACTCTATGCCTGCGGCGACAATACCCGTGGTATTATGCTCCCCGGTGATGTGGGCGTACAGTATATTGAAACCTATCTCTCCGCCATGACCTATGCTATGTGCAGCGGTTTCCTGGCAGCAGAGAAGGCCATAGATTATGTATCCTGACTAGGAGGTCAATGAAAGAAATGAAGAAAAAAATCGTAACCATGCTGCTGGCGCTTGCTATGGTATGTTCCATGGCGGCCTGCGGCAACAGTGGCAGTGCGGCATCCAGCGCAGCATCTGCCGGAAGTGCAGCGCCCGAGGCAACCGAGGCAGCTCCTGCACAGAATGCAACCACTACTCCCGCTGGCTCCGCTGAGGAAGGCTCCAACGGTGAAACCGCAGCAGCACCTGCCGGTACCTATGGCGAGGATGTGCCCATTTCCGACATCGTAAAGGACATGGAACCCACCGAGCTGCCCCTGTCCGACGGATCCACTACCTTTGATGTGTGGATGGCAGCACCCGGCACCGTCTCTCAGGTGGAGGACCTGGCAAATTCCAACGAAACCTATGCAGAACTCCAGGCACGCACCGGCGTAGGCATCCACTTCCAGATGGCCAACTTCTTCACCCAGATGGATCAGTTCAATCTGATGGCTGCTTCCGGCGATTTCCCTGGCATCATGAGCGGTGCTGCTACCCTGTATAACGCAGGCCCCGATGCAGCGCTGGATGAGGAGATCTTTGTGAACCTTCTCGACTATGAGGATCTGATGCCTCACTACGCCGCGATCATCAACTCGGATCCCAGCGTGTTCAACGAGGTTTCTACCCCCGAGGGCAACCTGGTGGCCTTCTACAGCCTGTACGATTACAACAAGTACGGCGGCCGGGGCGACAAGGGCTACTTCATTCGTCAGGACTGGCTGGACGATCTGGGCCTGGATATGCCCAAGACCTACGACCAGCTCCATGATGTGCTGACTGCCTTCAAGACCGAGAAGGGCGCAGATTCCGCCTTTGTTCTGCCCGTTTCCGGTATGAACGACTTTGTCACCGGTGGCTTCGGCATTGGCAGCACCTTCTATGTGGAGGATGGTACCATCAAGTTCGGTCCTCTGGAGCAGGGGTATCGGGATTACCTGGAGCTGATGGCAAAGTGGTATTCCGAGGGCCTGATCTATGCCGATTACTACAACTACGCCA
>CAVEIY010000031.1:14489-15887 GCA_963615825.1 Flexilinea sp. | reverse complement strand
GCCTGATTGCCATCACCAACAACCCCTCCATTTACGACCCCTATATCAGCGAGAACACCAAGGCGGAAAACAAAAAGCGTCAAACCTCCATTCTCTATGAGATGTGGCAGCAGGGATATATCACCGAAAATGAGTATCAGAACGCGAAAAACGAGGAACTGGAATTCAAGTATGCAGATTCCTCCTCTGAAACCGGCGACAGCTCCGATTATTATTCCTACTTTGTGGATCAGGTTATCCGGGATGTTGTAAACGACCTGGCCGATGCCACCGGCTATGATACCGAGGTCATCAACCGGATGATTCTGGGCGGCGGCTATCAGATTTACTCTACCATCGACGTGGATGTGCAGAATGCGGCAGAGGAAGTCTATGAGAACCTGGACAATATTCCGAAAACCGACAGCACCTATCAGCAGCTCCAGTCCGGCATCGTCATCATCGACAACGAAACCGGCGATATATCGGCTATTGTGGGCGGCGTAGGGCAGAAGGAAGGCAGCCTGACCCTCAGCCGTGCAACCCAGAGCCTGCTGTCTCCTGGTTCTACCATCAAGCCTCTTGCGGTATATGCGCCTGCACTGGAGATGGGACTCATTACTCCGGCAACGGTTTACGACGACACGCCGTTTACGTTTGGTTCCTCCCCATGGCCGAAAAACGAGGACGAAACCTACCATGGTCTGACCAATATCCTCACGGCCATGAAGCGCTCCACCAACACCATTGCAGTAAAGGTACTGGACGACGTGGGATTGGATTATGCTTACCACTACGCAGTCAACGATATGCATCTGGATACGCTGGTAGACGAATATGAGCTAAACGGCGTCAGCTACACCGACAAGAGCTATTGGTCCCTGGCACTGGGCGGCATGGTCCGCGGCGTTACCATTCGCGATATGGCGGCTGCCTATGCGTCCATTGAAAACAAGGGCACCTATCGGCAGGCACGGACCTATACCAAAGTGCTGGACAGCGACGGCAATGTGGTGCTGGACAACACCCAGTCCTCCAATGAGAACATGAGCGAGAAAACGGCGTACTACCTGACTTATATGATGGAAGAAACCGTAAAGGACGGCACCGGTCAGGAGGCACAGGTTCCCGGTATTGATACAGCCGGTAAGACCGGTACCACCTCGGACGATAAGGACCGCTGGTTTGCCGGCTACACCAGCTACTATACCGGTGTGGTATGGTGCGGCTATGACCAGCCTCAGGAGATCGTGCTGGAGGACGATTCCATTGAGAATCCCGCTTCGGTGCTGTTTAATAAGGTCATGACAAAAATTCACGAGGGCAAGGAGAATAAGGCATTTGAAAAGCCCACATCGGTTGTGGATGTGGAGGTTTGCCAGGACAGCGGTAATCTGGTCAACGACTGGTGTACCAAGG
>CAVEIY010000031.1:5785-14479 GCA_963615825.1 Flexilinea sp. | reverse complement strand
AGCTGGACGGCAGTGATGTGCCCACGTCCTACTGCTCCACCCATGTGGAAACCGATATCTGCACGGCTGGAGATACACTCCATGTGGCGAACGATTCCTGCAGAAACCGCGGAACGGTGACGCAGTATGGTCTGCTGAATATCTCCCGTCAGTTCCCCATTGCGGGCATTGTAGTGGCAGATCAGCAGTATTGCGTTGGAACCCTGGTAAAGCGCTCCGGCTATAGTGAGGCCCGGTGTGATACCATGGATCCGGTGAACGAGCCTTGCAGCATTCACGGGTCGCAGCGCACGACGACAACCACAAGCACAACAACAACCACAACCACCAATACGGGAAATGAAGATGACGGCGACGGTACGGAGCAGGACCCAGAAGAGTCCGATCCAGTGGTGTCGATGCCAACGGTGCAGTAAGGAGAGAATACCATGTGGATCGCAAATGAATGGAAGGACTATGAGGTCCTGGACTGCACCAGCGGCGAAAAGCTGGAACGGTGGGATAAATATACACTGGTACGCCCGGACCCCCAGGTAATCTGGGAAACGCCCCGGAAGCATCCGGGCTGGCGGGAATACAATGCCCGCTATGAACGGAGCCATACCGGCGGCGGACAGTGGAACACCAAGAAGCTGCCGGAGAAATGGGAAATCCACTATAAAGAGCTGACGTTCCAGGTGAAACCCATGAATTTCAAGCACACGGGTATTTTTCCGGAGCAGGCAGCCAACTGGGACTGGGCCATGGATAAAATCCGGCATGCGGGCCGACCCATCAGCGTACTGAACCTGTTTGCCTATACCGGCGGCGCAACCATGGCCTGTGCAGCAGCCGGTGCCAGCGTCTGCCATGTGGATGCGGCAAAGGGCATGGTGGCCTGGGCGAGAGAGAATGCCAAGCTCTCCGGGGTGGAGGATCGCCCCATCCGCTGGATCATCGACGATTGCCGCAAATTTGTGGAGCGGGAGATCAAGCGAGGCCGGAGATACGATGCAATCATTATGGACCCGCCCTCATATGGAAGAGGCGCAGGCGGCGAAGTTTGGAAGCTGGAAAAGGACCTGTATGGCTTTGTAAAGCTGTGCGCAGGCGTTCTGTCTGACAATCCGCTGTTTGTGATTATCAACTCCTATACCACCGGGCTTGCACCTTCTGTGGTGGGATATATCTCTGACAGCATTTTTTCAACAAAATACGGCGGACATACCGAATGCGGAGAGCTGGGACTCCCGGTGACTGCATCGGGGCTGGTGCTTCCCTGCGGAGCAACGGGACGCTGGCAACGGGAGGACTAAGGTATTGGAAACAGCCATTCAAGTAAAGGATGCGTCCTTTTTCTACAATAAAACTGAGGGAGAAGCACCCATCCGTGTGTTCGAGCACCTGGACCTGACCATTGCGCAGGGGACCTTTGTGGTGATTCTGGGACACAACGGCTGCGGCAAGTCTACCCTTGCAAAGCACTTTAACGCCATCCTCCTGCCCAATCTGGGAGAGGTTATGGTCTACGGCATGGATACTCGGGACGAAAACGAGACGATTCCTGTCCGGAAAACCGTGGGGATGGTGTTCCAGAACCCGGATAACCAGATTGTTGCCAACGTGGTGGAGGAGGATGTGGCCTTTGCCCTGGAGAATCTAGGCGTTCCGCCGGCGGAGATTCGGGAGCGTGTTGATGCTGCACTCAAAGCAGTTGGAATGTATGAATATCGGAAGCATGCTCCCCATCTGCTCTCCGGCGGTCAGAAGCAGCGGGTTGCCATTGCAGGCGTTCTGGCCATGCGGCCCAAGTGCGTGGTACTGGACGAACCCACTGCCATGCTGGACCCGGTGGGCAGAAACGAGGTGGTGGACACCATCCACGAGCTGAATGACAAGTTCGGCGTAACCGTAGTGCTAATTACCCACCATATGCGGGAGGCCATCGACGCAGACCGGGTGGTGGTGATGAACGACGGCAAGATCATTGCCGACGACACCCCCAAAAAGGTATTTTCCCAGGTATCGCTTTTAAGAGACGTAGGGCTGACTGTACCGGAGACGACGGATCTCATGTACGAGCTGAACGAACGGGGCTGGAATCTTCCCTTGGATGCCCTGAGCGTGGAGGAATGTGCCCGCGCCATCTATCAGGAAGCGACAAACGCTTAAGGCAACACCGCACAATTGCGGCTGCGGGCTGCGTCGTCGCAAGCTTTGCATCCTTCGTTTCGCCCTTTAGTGGGCAAAAGCTCAGTCGCTCCGCAGCTCCTCCTTTCCCCACCAAACCCCATTGCACAGCCGTCAGCAGCTTTGCTGCGCTACGGATGCGGCATACCCCTTGCGGGTACTTTGTTGGGCTTTGGCGGGGACCCCAAGGTCCTTTTCTCCCACAAATCCGCTGCGAAACCTTGAAATACACAAAGTATTCCGGCGTTTTCGCAACAAATTTGTGACGTAAAATCCTTCGCCAAATCTCCTTGCCGAATTATGCGGTATTGCCTTAAACCATATTGATTCAAATATAGACGCCCAGCAGGGCTGTGCGGGCGATCTTACCATGTATCAGCCAGAGGATTTATAGCTTGAAGCCTATCATCGAAACAAAAGATCTGACCCATATTTATTCCCAGGGCACGCCCTTTGAACATTACGCCCTGGACCATGTGAATTTTTCTGTGATGCCCGGAGAGTTTATGGGCATCATCGGCCATACCGGCTCCGGAAAGTCCACGCTGATTCAGCATCTCAACGGTTTGCTGAAGCCGACCTCCGGCAGCGTCCTGTTTGATGGAGAGGACATCTGGAAGGATAAGCAGTTTACCCGGCAGGTGCGGTTCCAGGTGGGACTGGTATTCCAGTATCCGGAGTATCAGCTGTTTGAGGAAACGGTAGCCCGGGATATTGCCTTTGGACCGAAAAACATGAAGCTGCCCCAGGAGGAGATTGACCGCCGGGTACGGGAGGCTGCCGAATTTGTAGAGCTGCCCCAGTCGGTGATGGAGCTTTCTCCCTTTGAACTGTCCGGCGGACAGAAACGGAGAGTTGCCATTGCAGGCGTGATTGCCATGGAACCGAAGGTGCTGATTCTCGACGAACCCACAGCGGGACTGGATCCCAAAGGACGGGAGGAGATTCTTCGGAATATCCGCAATTACCAGGCGGCAAAGCAGGCAACCGTGATTATGGTCAGCCATTCCATGGAGGAAATTGCCGACAGTGTGGAGCGGCTGGTTGTGGTCAACGACGCGCACATTCCCATGGACGGCACTCCCAGAGAGGTGTTTTCCCATGGGGAAGAGCTGGAGGCCATGGGACTTGCCATTCCCCAGGTTACCCGGATTTTCCGCTGCTTAAAGGAGCTGGGGCTTCCAGTGGATGCTTCGGTATATACCACCGCTCAGGCGGTAACGGCGCTGGAAGCGCTGAAGGGAGGTGGGGCAGCATGCTGAAGGATATCACCATCGGTCAGTATTTCCCTGGCACCACCCCCATCCATAAGATGGACCCCCGCACAAAGATCCTTAGCGTCATTCTCTATATCATTGCGCTGTTTACCTGCAAGGGAATTGTGGCCTATCTTCTGACGCTGATCTATTTGATTGCGGCGGTGAGAATCTCCAAAATCAAGCTGAAAACTATTCTAAAGGGCGTCAAGCCGGTGATTTTCATCATCGTGTTTACCGCCATCCTCAATATGTTCTACACCCAGGGCAATGTGCTGGTGCAGGTGTGGAGGTTTAAAATCACAGATAACGGCATCCGCAATGCGGTGCTGATGGTGGCACGGATCATTATGCTCATTACGGGCACATTCCTGCTCACCTATACCACCTCGCCCATTACCCTGACCGACGGGCTGGAGCGGCTGCTGGGACCACTGAAAAAGATTCATGTGCCGGTACATGAGCTGGCGATGATGATGTCCATTGCGCTGCGGTTTATCCCCACGCTCATTGAGGAGACGGATAAGATTATGTCTGCGCAGAAGGCAAGAGGCGCTGATTTTGAAACCGGAAACCTGATGCAAAAGGCAAAGGCGCTGGTGCCCATTCTGGTGCCCCTGTTCGTCAGCGCTTTCCGCCGGGCAGATGAGCTGGCTACGGCAATGGAATGCCGCTGCTACACCGGCGGCGCGGGCAGAACCCGAATGACGCCCCTGGTCTGGCAGCGCAGAGACACCATGGGCTTGTCGGTGGGGATTTTGCTGCTGGCTGCGGTAATTGTACTGCGGCAATTCGGACTGTAGGAGGCGTAGCATGCGCAATATTGCCATGATCCTCACCTATGAGGGAACAGCCTACCATGGCTGGCAGGTGCAGAAAAATGCCATTTCCGTCTGCGAAACCATGGAGCGGGCAGCGTCGATGGTATTGGGCCACAAGGCAAAGATTACCGGCTGCGGCAGAACCGACGCCGGGGTTCACGCCAGAAACTATGTGGCAAATGTCCATACCAGCTCGCGGATTCCCGTGGACCGTCTGCCCTATGCCATGAACACCCATCTGCCCCACGATATTGTGGTGCGGGAGGCCTTTGAGGTGCCGGAGGAATTCAATGCCATCGGCTCCTGCGTGAAAAAGGAATATACCTATCAGATTTATAACTCCAGAATCCGGGATCCCTTCTATGTCAACCGTGCCTGCTTTTATCCGAAGCATCTGGACGAGCATGTGATGCAGCAGGCGGCGGACCGGTTTGTGGGAACCCATGATTTTGCGGCGGTACGCTCGGTGGGCACCGATGTGAAGTCCACGGTGCGCACGGTTCACTATTTTGAGGTAGAGCGGCGGGATCAGCTGATTCTGCTTCGGGTCTGCGCCAATGGCTTTCTCTACAATATGGCGCGGGCGATGTCCGGTACGGTGATCTATGCGGCGGAAGGAAAGTTTCCACCGGAGGCCGTAACGGAAATTCTGGAGAAGGGGGACCGGACTGCTGCCGGACCTACGCTTCCGCCTGGCGGACTCTATATGACAAAACTCTGGTATGAATGCGGGGAGGTTTCGTTTCATGTTGGATGACCATGCGGTATCGTATGGACGTCGAACAAACGGGAAGTATATCCTACTATTGATGGCCCTTGCCCTGGCGGCTTTGCTGGGGGCCTGGGCAACAGAGCACACAGGGGTGATTCAGTCCACCCTATCCCGTCTGCTGCCCAATCAGCAGCAGACGATGGACTGGCAGGATGCGCCATGTAACGGCGCTTCCTCTGTTTTTGGCTGCGGAGATGGAGCAGTGCTGCTCACAGACAGCGTGCTGTATCATCTTGATATGGACGGGGCAATAACGGATCAGCTGGATACCGGCGAGTCGGAACTTGTGCCCCTGTCCGGCAGTATTCCCGGTGCATGGGGAGAAAACACCCTGTACCTGTGGAAGAACGGCGCATTCTCAACAATTTCTGTGGAAACGGGAATTCTGGGAGCGTACGCCGATGACGAGCATATTGCGATTATTTCCAAAGGCTCCGGCTATCTCACCAATACCATTCTGATGGATGCGTCCGGGAATTGGCTGGGGAGCATTGGACTGACGGACGCTGCGATGACTGAGCTTGCTTGTGCGGAATCTGTTCTTGCAGGACTGTGCATGGACAAGCTGGGGCAGTGGAGCCTCCGAATCTATGATTTTGATGGAATGGCAAACGCTGTGATCCCACTGGGAGAGGAAAGCGGGTGCCATATCAGCGGAACGGAACAGGGCTTCCTGGTGCTGGGAACGCACACCCTCCGGTTTTATGGGAACGACGGCACGGAAACCGGGAGCTATACCCTGACCAAGGGAATCCTCTCCTGCGGAACGGCGGCAGGAGAAAACGCAGCGGTGCTGGCGGACTGTGGAAGCGTCAGTACCATATATCTTGTTTCACCGGCTGGAAAACTGCTGGGAGAAACGGAACTTACCACACCGGTTCGCAGGCTGACGGCCCAGGCAGATCGGGTCTATGTACTTGACTATCAGGCACTTCGGGTCTATGATAGGCATGGAGGGCTGCTTATGACAATCCCACAGGGGGCCAGAGCAGCCAATCTGGGCCATTACGGCCCAAATCTCTGGCTTGCCGGAAACGGCGAGATCAGCAGAATCTTAATTTCGTAGAAGTTGACCCAAATGGGTCTGTCAATATATCTGCCAATACGGCAAAAAGGAGAAATACGATGCGTCCTACCTTATGCAGCAGATGCAAAAAGAATTACGCGGTGATTTTTATCACGAAAATCGAAAACGGCGAGACGAAAAACGAGGGCCTTTGCCTGAAGTGTGCCAAAGAGCTGGGCATCAAGCCAGTGGATGACATGATGCAGAAGCTTGGCATCACGGACGAGGACCTGGATAATCTCACCGGTGAAATGATGGGCGCCTTGGGCGGCGAGGAGATGATCCCCACCGACGACGGTGCGGGAGACGACGAGGAGGACGGCAGAACTGCAACCTTCCCGTTTCTCAGCAAGCTCTCCGGCAATATGGACCGGCAGAAACCCGAGCAGCCCAAGGATGGCAAGGAGCCGAAAAAGGGCGGCAAAAAGGACCGTCGGAAGTTCCTGGAGACCTATTGCCTGAACCTGACCAGAAAGGCCAAGGAGGGCAAGATTGACCGGATGGTGGGCAGAGAAACGGAGACGGAGCGAGTGATTCAGATCCTCAACCGCCGTCAGAAGAATAATCCCTGCCTGATCGGTGAGCCTGGCGTAGGCAAAACCGCAATTGCTGAGGGACTGGCCCAGCGCATTGTAGACGGCAAGGTGCCCTATAAGCTCCTGGACAAGGAAATCTATATGCTGGATATGACCGCCATGGTAGCGGGCACCCAGTTCCGGGGCCAGTTTGAAAGCCGGATGAAGGGCCTGATCGACGAGATCAAAAAGGCGGGCAATATCATTCTGGTCATCGACGAAATCCACACCATTGTGGGGGCCGGAGATGCAGAGGGCAGCATGAATGCCGCTAATATTTTAAAGCCCGCCCTGTCCCGTGGTGAGATTCAGGTGCTGGGTGCAACCACCTTTAACGAGTACCGGAAGCATATTGAGAAGGACACGGCACTGGAGCGTCGGTTCCAGCCGGTTACGGTCAACGAGCCGACCATTGAAGAGGCTGTGGACATTCTTCGGGGTATTTCCCACTATTATGAAGAGTTCCATGGCGTGACCATTTCTCCGGAAATCGCACGGCAGGCGGTATTGCTGTCGGAGCGGTATATTTCGGATCGTTTCCTGCCGGATAAGGCGATTGACCTGATTGACGAGGCATGCTCTGACGTCAACCTCAAGGACCCGGATATCAGCCGTCTGGCAGAGGCCAAGAAAGAACGGGCGGACATCGAGCTGGAGATGGGTATGCTCACCGACGATGGGGAGCATGACGAAAAGGACTATGAGCGGCTGGCCCTGCTGCGCAGCAAGGCGCTTCAGCTGGACGGCACCATTCATGAGCTGGAGAGCAAGCCGCGGCCTGCTCTGACCATGGAGAATCTTGCCCGCGTGATCGAGCTTTGGACCAAGATTCCTGCCAGCAAAGTAGAGGCGCAGGAGTATCAGCAGCTCCAGACCCTGGAGGAAAACCTCAAAAAGCATATTGTGGGCCAGGATGAGGCAATTTCTGCGGTAGCCCGTGCCATTCGCCGGGGCAGAGTTGGCATTTCCCCCAAACGCCGCCCGGTGAGCTTTATTTTTGTCGGCTCCACTGGCGTTGGAAAAACCGAGCTGGTGAAAACGCTGGCAAGAGAACTGTTTGACAGCGAGGATAATCTGATTCGGGTGGATATGTCCGAATATATGGAGAAGTATTCCGTTTCCAAGCTCATTGGCTCCCCCCCGGGATATGTGGGCTATGACGAGGCTGGCCAGCTCACCGAGAAGGTCCGCCGGAAGCCCTATTCCATCATTCTGTTTGACGAGCTGGAAAAGGCCCATTCCGATGTGCTGAATATTCTGCTCCAGGTGCTGGACGATGGACGGATTACCGATTCTCAGGGCAGAACCGTGAATTTTGAGCATACGGTCATCATCATGACCTCGAATGCGGGCAGCGAGCAGCGGAGCACGTCTCTTGGCTTTGACCGCAGCCCCAACCAGCAGGCGAAGGATAAGGCCATGAAGGCGCTCCAGGAGTTCCTGCGTCCGGAGTTTATCAACCGTGTGGACGAAATTGTCTGCTTCAACAAGCTGACCAAGGAGAACTTCCGCGGCATTGCAGGCATTATGATGGGCGAGCTGCGGCAGTCTCTGGATGATCGCGGACTGAATCTCATCTGGGACGAGAGTGTCATCGACTACCTGGTGGAGCATTCCTATTCCGAAACCTACGGCGCACGGAACCTTCGCCGCACCATTCAGCGCGAGCTGGAGGATCCTATTGCCGAGAAGATCATCGACAGCTTCGAGGCGCCCATTTCCACCATTACCATTCATGCGGAGAATGGGGCCGTGTCGATCAAGGCAGAATAAGCGGGGATTCCCAACAGAAAGGATAACCAAAGATGGACCTGAGAGAGATCTTTATCAGCCAGCCGGAAATGAAGGAGCTGCTTCTGCGCAGCGCCATCGGACTGGAAAAGGAAAATATCCGGGTGTTGGGGGACGGCAATATCGCCATGACGCCCCATCCCTTCGGAAACAAAGCCACCCATCCCTTTATTACAACCGACTTTTCTGAGTCCCAGGTGGAGATTGGCACGGAGGTCTGCGCCAATCCCCATCAGGTCTATGA
>CAVEIY010000031.1:0-5775 GCA_963615825.1 Flexilinea sp. | reverse complement strand
GCAAGGAAACCTATCGGGAGTATCTGGCAGAGAAGTATGGCAAGAAAATCATGCTGTATTGCGGCATCCACTATAATTTTTCCTTTGACCGCGACCTGATCCGGCGGCTCCATCAGGTGCTGGGACGCTGTGACGATCCCCGGTGCTTTCAGAGCGACCTGTATCTGACCCTGGCTAAGAACTGCTATCTCTACAGCTGGTTCCCCGTGGTGATGACAGCAGCCAGCCCCATTTATCATGAGAGCTTCATGGCGGAAGGGCAGGAGGTTGGCGGCGGCCGGTTCCTGGGCTACGCATCCATGCGCAACAGCAAATATGGCTACTGGAATAAGGACGAGATTATTCTGGACTATCAGGATATGCCGTCTTATATCAATTCCATTGTGGCAGAGGTCAGAAAGGGCGACCTCTATTCCTCCAGTGAGTTTTATACCCCGGTGCGCCTGAAGCCCAAGGGCAAGTATCTCATGAAAAACCTGCGGGAAAACGGCGTAAACCATATCGAGCTGAGAATGTTCGACCTGAATCCCCTGGACAAAAACGGCATGAGCAAAATGGATATGGAGCTGATGGAGTATTTTCTGCTGTATCTGGCCTCCAAGCCCGATTTTGACTATACGCCGCAGCTCCAGCGGCAGGCCCATGAGAACCACATCCGTTCAGCGGTATACGACATCACCTCGGTTGATATTGTTCTTCCTGAGCGCACCGAATCCCTGCAGCAGGCGGCCATTCGTCTGGTAGAGGAGATGGAGGAATTCTATCGACAGCTGGACGTGCCCAGAGCCTTGGAGGTATTGGAAACGTCGAAAAAGCGGCTGGTGGATCAGGAGCTGCTCTATGCACATCGGGTCTATCATGAGATTCAGGAGAAGGGCTATGTTCCCTTTGCTATGGAGTGCGCAGAGCGTGCGCTGGAGCAGTCCAATGAGAAGTATTATCTGCTCAAGGGCTTTGAGGATATGGAGCTTTCGACCCAGGCGCTCATCAAAGCATGCCTGAAGCTGGGTGTGAAGTATGAGGTGCTGGATCGGGTGGATAACTTTGTCCGCCTGCGCCGGGGGGATCGGGTGGAGTTCGTAAAGCAGGCCACAAAGACCAGCCGGGATAACTGCGCCAGCATCCTGATTATGCGCAACAAAAACCTCACAAAGAAACTCCTGGCGGAGCAGCAGATTCCTACGCCCCGAGGTGGTATTTTTGAGCGGAAAGAGGATGCACTGGCGGAATTCCATCGGCGGCCCTTGGGCGCCTGCGTGGTAAAGCCCAACTTTACCAACTATGGTAAGGGCATCACCGTGTTTACCTCCCAGCCCAGTGAGGAGAATTTTGAAAAAGCCATGGATATTGCGTTCCAAAACAGCCAGGAGGTTCTGCTGGAGGAGTATATCCCCGGTGACGATTACCGATTCCTGGTGATTGGCAATGTGGTTCAGGCGGTTTCCAAACGGATTCCCGCCTATGTGGTGGGCGACGGCGTTCGGACCATTCGGGATCTGGTGATTGAAAAGTCCAGAGATCCTCGTCGTGGTCCGGATCATAAGCGTCCCCTGAGCTTTATCGGCATGGGGGCGGAAGAGGCGCTGCACCTGGAAACCATGGGCATGAGCTTTATGACCATTCCGCAGAAGGGCGAGCGGGTGACGCTCCGGCAGAACTCCAATGTTTCCACCGGCGGCGAATCCATTGACTGTACTGATATTGTCCACCCTTCCTATCGCGATATTGCATTGAAGGCTGCACAGGCTGTGGGGGCAGTATTCTGCGGTGTAGATATTCTCACCGAGGACGTTACGCGCCCCGCAGATGAGAGCATTTTTGCGGTAACGGAGCTGAACTTCAACCCGTCTATTAAAATCCACTGCTATCCCTCGGCAGGCCAGTCCCGGCCCATCGGTGAAGCGGTGGTACGGTTCCTGTTCGATCTGGACGGGGAGGAAGGAGCACAGAAATGACCCTGGACGAAGCAATACTGAAACGGCGCTCTATTCGCAGCTATGAAATGGACGAGCTGGAGCCGGAACTCATCGACGGCCTGGTGGATTTCCTGTCTGAGCTGAAGGTGCCGGATGACTCCATCGACTGGAACTTTGATATACTGCCTCTGGACGATATGCGGAATATCCTCAATGGAATTCCCCGCCTTCAGGCGCCCCATTATCTGGTGATCCGTTCGGAGAAAATCAAGAACTGTCTGCAAAATGCCGGTTATATCGGAGAAATGGCGGTGCTGTGGCTTACGGCACATGGAATCGCCACCTGCTGGCAAAGCACCCTGGATGTGGAGCCGGAGCACGATTTCCCCGAAGTGCTGCCCTATATTACCACGGTGGCCTTTGGACGGTCCAAGGAACCCTTCCGGCAGGATCCGTCGGAGATTAAAAAGAAGAAAAAGCTCTCGGCCATTGCCTATGGCGACATGGCTTCTCCCCGGAAGGAGATCATGGAGCTGACCTGGATGGCCCCCAGCTGCATGAATGCAGAGCCTGTGCGGTATCTGGTGGACACCCATCGGATTCATATCTATCGAAAGAACAACAAGCTGCTGAAATTCAACCAGCTCAACTACTACCAGTGCCTGGACGTGGGCGTTGCCATGGCGCATCTGGAGGTTGCAGCGAAGAAATATGGCTATCAGGTGATCTTTGAGCGCCTTAGCCCAGAGCCGGATTTTCGGAAGGAAATCTATCAGGCATCCGCCCGTCTTGTAAAGGAGGAAGGCTAAGTGCCAAAGCCGATTATGGTATCCTGTGATTCCGCCTGTGATCTCAGTGATGAGATGCGGGAGCGGTATGCCATTCAGGTTACCAGCATGTATATTCATCAGGACGGCAAGGTGTTCCGTGACGGCATTGACATTACGCCCGATGACATCTACGCCACCTATGAGGCAAAAGGCGTTCTGCCCACCACCTCGGCCATTCCGCCGGAGGAATACCGGGAGTTTTTTGAGCAATATACCTCCCGGGGCTTTGCGGTATTGCATATTGGGCTGTCCAGCGGCATCTCCAGCACCTGCCAGGATGCGATGATTGCCGCATCTGAGCTGGAGGACGTCTATGTGGTGGACTCCCAGGCACTCAGCTGCTCCGGCGGACTCTTGGCCATCGAAGCCTGCCGTATGCGGGACGAGGGCATGGATGTTCGGAAGGTATATGAGGCCATTTCGGGCCTGGTGGACCGGACCAACACCTCGTTTATTGTGGCAAAGCTGACGTATTTGGCCAAGGGCGGAAGGTGCAGCACCGTAACTGCGTTGGGTGCCAACATCCTGGGGATCAAACCCGCCATTGAAATGGCGGAGGGAACCCTGTCCGTGGGAAAGAAGTACCGGGGGAAAACACCGGACGCTTTTGAGAAATTCCTGCGGGACAAGCTGAACCTGGCGCGGCAGGAGGGCGACGGGGGCATTGCCTGCGTCTATCATGCGGGAATTGATCAGGGGCTGTTTGACCATCTGGTGGAACTCACCCGGGAATCGGGAATTTTCCAGGAGGTTATTACCGCGCGTGCCGGCAGCATCATTTCGTCTCACTGCGGTGCGGAAACCATTGGCTTTACATTCCAGAAAAAGCAGGAGGACGGAATATGACACCGCCAAAGGTTCTATTGTGTAATTATACTCCGGCGGAGGAAAGGGCATGGCGATTTTTGCTCCGGGGCTTTCCGATGCTTCAGGTGATCTCTGTTTCGCCGGAACGGTTTGGCTGGACCCTTTCCCAAGTGGCGGAAGGTCATGCGCAGGGGAAGGCAGTGGAACCTGGACAGATACAGGGACGGCTTGTGGTTTTTGCTGGGGCACAGGGAGAGCTGCTGAAAAAGCTCATTGATCTGTCCAATCAGGTGACAAAGGAACATGCATTTCGTGCCATCCTGACAGAATCCAATCGCAACTGGACGCTGAATTACCTGTATGCCCAGCTGGAACAGGAGGAACAGTCCCTTTTGAGAAGAGGAAAACGATAAAGAAAGCCCGATGGAGCGCATCCATCGGGCTGAGACTGTCAAAGAACGACGTAAAGTGCTAAGTGATTGAGCAGCAGGGGGAAGAGTGAAGGGGGGCAAGGCCCGCCCTTCGCGTTCAATCAAACGAATTTTTGAACTTTTCGAGTTCAAAAATCCGTAAAGCAGCGTGGAAAAAGTTTTTTTGACACGCTGAGCCCGATGGAGCGAATCCATCGGGCTTTTGTGCTATTTGGTTTTCAGCTGGTCGGCAAGGTTGGCATCCGGATCTACATACAGGGTGTGGTAGTGTTCATAGATGACCATGCCGGGCTTTGCACCGGCGGGTTTTTTCACCTGTTTTACCGGGCAATAATCCACCGGGACGTTCTGACTGTCCCGGGCCTGGGAGTAATAGGCTGCCAGTTGTGCCGCCTCCAGAATACTCTGCTCATCCGGCTGCTGCCCTTCGCAGGAGAGAATCACATGGCTTCCGTGAATCTTCTGGGTATGGAACCACAGGTCGGATTTATAAGAGGACTTCAGCGTCAACTGGTCATTCTGAACGTTATTCCGTCCCACCCGAATTCGCAGACCCGCTGAGGACATCAACTCCATGGGCCGGGAGGGGGCGGTTTTCATGCGTTTTTTCTTGTCGGTATTTCGGAGATAACCGCCGGAAATCAACTCCTGGCGAATATCGGTGAGATCCTTTTCCGTTTCGGCACGGCTCAGCTCGTCCAGAATGCTTTCCAGATAGTTCAGCTCTATCTCGCCCTTGGCAATTTGCTCAGTGAGATATTGCTCGGCATTTTTCGCCTTGTTGTAGTCCTTGAAATATTTGGCGGCGTTTTGCTGCGGGGAGAGGGTGGGATTCAGGGGAATCTCCACCTGCTTTAGCTCCGGATCGTAATAGTTCTCGGCAAGCAGCTTGGTCTGGCCGCGCTCCATCCGATAGAGATTGGCGGTAATCAGCTCACCGCGGATTCGGAACGTGTCCCGATCAGCAGCGCCGGCCAGCTCTTTCCGCTGGTTTTGGAGCTTTCTTGCAGTGCGATTTCGGAGGTTGGTAACGGTTTTCAGCGTAGCCTGAGACTTGGACTTCATGCGTGCTGCGGCATCCCGTTTGGCATAGAAGCCATCCAGCAGGGCAGAGAAGCTCTCCTGCCGCTGGGATTCCACCATGGCTCCGTACTGGAGAATGGGAAGATAGGTGAAGTCCCAGGGAGTTCCGTTTTTCAACAGCAGATAGGGCATTCTGGGGCCTTCCAGGAGCTTTTGAAATTCGGCTTTTAAATAAGCGCCGAATCCGTAGCGAGAGGCAGAGGACAGTGTATTCAGGTCCTCTAGCGCCGAATCATAGCGGAAACACAGCTCACGGCAGATCAGAGGCGGCAGTCCGGAGAAATGATCCATGAGAAAGCCGTCCGGACGGGTGGGGGTGCTGATCCGCTGGAGCAGGGCGGTGATATCCTCCAGGGTGGCGGCTCCGGGACTGAGCTTGTTCTGACTGGGGGGCAGATGGTAGTAGAGGCCCGGCAGCACCTGACGCTGCTCGGACATCTCATAGTCCACCCGACGCACACAGTCGATGATTCTCCCGTCGCCGCCGGTGAGAATCAGGTTGGAGTTCCGGCCCATAATCTCCAGAATCACATGACGGGTGACTGGTTCGCCAAATTCGTCGGTGCAGCCCAGCGAAAAGTCTACCACGCGCTCCATAGGGGGCTGGGTGATATCCTCAAACCGTCCTCCTGCCAGATGCTTTCGGAGCAGCATGCAGAACATGGGCGGGGAAGCGGGATTTTCAACGGATTCCCGGGTGAAATGAAC
>CAVEIY010000030.1:0-16127 GCA_963615825.1 Flexilinea sp. | reverse complement strand
GTTTCAGCGAGTATTGAAAAGCCGAAAAAAGACCCGTCGGAGTATACTATACTCAGACGAGTCAAAGGAGGAATGCACCATGGCAGCAACGATATTACCCGAATCAATCGGTGGAAAATGGAAGCTGGAGCTGCTATTTCTGCTAAAGGATCGCCCCCGGCGCTGGAGTGAGCTGAGGACTCTGCTTCCAAACGCCGCCCCCAATGCCCTGACCCGGCAGCTGCGGGAGCTGGAGAAGGACGGCCTCGTTACCCGCAGCATTCTCCGGGAAAAGCCGCCCAAGGTCGTGCTGTACCGGCTGGGAACCCCGGAGCTGGCGCCGCTGTTGGAGGCCCTGGGCACCTGGTGCCTTGAAGAAATGGAGCAAAGCTATGGCGCCTGATTTTTCCTCCGTGCAGCAGGTATTATCCGGACGATGGACGCTGCAGGTATTGGCGGCAGCGGAAGCAGGCGGACGATTTGGCAAAATTCAGTCCAACCTGGGTTCCATCGCCCGGGGCACCCTAAGCAAAGAGCTTCAGACCCTTCTCGATCTGAAGCTCCTGACACGGACTACTTATTCTGAATTTCCGCCTCGGGTGGAGTATCAGCTGACGAATCGGGGCCAGTCGCTGCTTCAGATTCTCCGTCCTCTGACTTGCGATCCTTCAGCCTGCTCTGCCGCAGCTTCCCCGGTGCAATCCCTTCCACATTGGTAAAGGCCCGATACATGGTGGCAAGGCTGCAATACCCCACCGCCGAAGCGATGTCCTGCACAGGAATATCCGTGGTCAATAGCAGTTCCCGGGCTTTTTTGACCCGAGCCTTGTGAATGACATCGTTGATGCTCTCCCCGTAGTAGGCCCGGAACGTCTCCGCTGCCTCCCGGGGCTTGAGCCGGAATTCCCGTGCCACGGCAGTGAGGCCCATGTTCATATCCGTGGCATTTTCCGTCACATAATTCCGGATATCCCGGAGCAGGCTGTCTCTCTGTCCCTGCCGCAGCTCCCGGGCATGGGTCACCAGCTCTGCCGCAATGTTCTCTCCCGCTGCAAGATATGCCTCCATGGTTCCCGCCGCAGAAAGGGTTCGGCTGTAGTCTGCCTGGGTAATGTACCGCCAGTTGGCAAGGTTCTGTTCCACCAGCTGGTTTTGCAGCAGCATCATAAACCGATTGATGGTGAGATTCATTGCCGTGGGATAGGGCATACCAATGCAGTTCTCCGCAATCCGTTCCAGCTGCGTCCGAAGCTGTGCGGCCGCTGCCGGAACGTTTTCGGCCTGTACCGCTCCGCAGATCCGCTCGGCGGTCTGGAAGAAGCTCTGTTCAAACTCCGTGCGCTGTGTGGCATCGCTGACCCGTTTCAGTGATGCATCCGGGATCACAAACACCCGGTCAATGCGTCCGGTATAAAACTCACGGCTCTGCTCCACGTCCCGCAGCATCCGATAGGCCGTTTCCATCATACCGGCGCCCTTCCACAGGCTGCTGATGGAGACATGTACCTGGAAATCCATTTCCCGCGCGGCATATTCCACCGCCTCTTTGCAGGCCGCGGGAATGTAGTCCTCCTCCGGATCGGTATAGAGCACCGCAAACAGCCCGCCCATCATCAGCACCAAAAAGCCGCCAACGGTATGCTCCAGAGTTCCCACCAGATGATCCTGCAAGCAGCGATACATGCCAAGTCGGCAGTAATAGCGCGCCTTTCCCCTCAGGGTTCCGATTCTGGGGTCATCCAGGCTGAATTGGCAAACCCGATATTTTCGGTCCGGCAGCCGAAGGTTTTGCGCTTCCAAAACTTCTTCAATGTCCTCGCCCATTTCGGAGCCTTGCAGCATCAGCGCCCCCATCATGCCATCGAGCACCTTGGGCATACTCTGGCTTTTCAGGCTTCCCACCGGCTCCAACGCCGATGAGATCTCCGTTTCCCTGCACCACTGTTCCAGCTCCACCCTCATCCCGCCTTTCTGCATCTTCCCAGCTATTATAGCACATTTTTTCCAAGTCTTGAAGTCCCCTGCTCAAATCCGGTCCGTCTTTCTCATTTTCCGCGATTCCGGTGAGAATCCCCATTGTCACCGGTTTGTACCTTATTGACGATGGCCCAGTTTTCGGGAATAATGGTGCCATCCCATCCAGCTTTGACGATTAGGAGGAAGGAAATATGTCTGAAATCAAACGTTTTAATTTTAATCAGGTTGCAGCCGATCTCGGCTATGTCGCAGAGCCGGGTGCCGGTGGTCCCGGCGGCCCCGGTGGAAAGCCCGGCGGTCCCGGCGGTCCTGGCGGCCCCGGCGGAAAGCCCGGCGGTCCTGGCGGAAAACCCGGCGGCGCTCCCAATTTCAGCGATCCGGAGCTGATCCGCAAAAATGCCCTGCGGTTCAAGGCCATGTGGCCCGATGACCGCGCCATGAAGCTGCTCCACTATTTCGACGACTATGTTGAGTCCGGTGAACCCATCGACTTTGAAGGTCACTCCATCTGCTGGGCTATGATTGCCCTCCAGCAGAAGCTCCGGAAAAACCAGGTTCTGATGTACATGCCTCCCTTTGGCAAGAGCCTGGAAATGCTGCCCATGAAGCGGGTTGCACACCCCAAGGATAACCCCATGATGAAGTTCGACATCACCGAAAAGGGTGACGATGTGCGCATTGTGGTAACGCTGCTGGGCGGCGGCAATCCCGATCCCTTCCAGATGTCCCTGGGCGATGTGGAAATTCAGGACATTGGTCCCGGAAAGAACATCTGGCTGGAGCTGGTGGGCGGACATTTCCTGTTTATGTTTGCCATGCCCAAGACCTTTGGCGACGACTGCCGCACCATGTATTATAAGGAAGGCGGCGAAACCTGGTACTGCGTCGCCTCCAACGATCCCGCTGTTCAGCAGGGCGACAAACCCGGCAAGAGTCCCTTTGACGAATAATCCCGAATCATCGCTTACCCCCTCCCCGGGGTCCGGAACGCTCACCGGACCCCGGTTTTCGGCGTGGAAAAGCCATGGGTCGACCGGAATTTCCCGGTCTGCCCATGGCTTTTGTTATATTTGTTATATATCTTTTGTTTATGCATGACTCGCATGATGGCACGCCACCATATGCCCTTCGCCCACCGTCTGAAGCGTTGGGGTAACGGAGAAGCATTCCTCCGTGGCATGGGGACAGCGGGGTGCAAACCGGCATCCGGGCTTTGGATCCACAGGAGAGGTAATCTCGCCCTTCAGGATAATCCGCTTTCTGTCCTTTTGAACCGATGGCACCGGAATGGCCGACAGCAGCGCCTGGGTATAGGGATGCTGCGGATTCCGGTATAGCTCCAGCTTCGGCGCCCGCTCCACCACCGTGCCCAGATACATCACCAGGATGTCGTCTGAAATATGCTTGACCACAGACAGGTTGTGGGTAATGAACAGATAGGTCAGTCCCTTTGTCTCCTGCAAATCCTGGAGCAGGTTAAGAATTTGCGCCTGAATGGAAACATCCAATGCGCTTACCGGCTCGTCACAGACAATAAACTTCGGGTCCAGAGCCAGCGCACGGGCGATTCCGATTCTCTGTCGCCGTCCGCCGTCCAGCTCATGGGGATAGGAACCGGCAAATCGCGGTGCCAGTCCCACCGTGTCCATCAGTTCCAGCACCCGTTCGCTGCGCTGCTTTTTATTCTTACATACATGGTGAATATCCAGCGGCTCTGCAATCAGATCCATGACGCTCAAACGGGGATCCAGGCAGGAAAACGGGTCCTGGAAGATAATCTGCATATCCCGGCTGTACTTTTTCCGCTTCCGTCCGCTGACGCCGGTGATATCCTCGCCCTGAAACAGCACCGTTCCATCTGTCGGTGCCAGCAAGCCCAGAACCGTTCGCCCCAGGGTGGATTTTCCGCAGCCGGACTCCCCCACGACGCCCAGTGTCGTCCGCTCGGCAATGTCAAAGGATACGGAATCCACCGCGTGGAGTACGCCTCTTGGGGTATCAAAATACTTTTTGAGATCTTTTACCTCTAACAGCTTTTCCATTTACGCCCCGCCTTTCTCGCCGGCACCGCCGGAGAATTCCGGCAGTGTATTTGCCAGGAAGCACCGCACCAGATGTCCCGGTGATACCTCTACCATATCCGACGCCATTTTGCTGCACTGCGCCGTGGCATAGGGACAGCGGTCATGGAATTTGCACCCCTCGGGCAGCTCCACCGGATCGGGCATCATGCCGGGAATGACATTGAGCCGCCGGACATTCTCGTCCAGCCGCGGGATGGCGGAAAACAGGCCCCGGGAATAGGGATGCACCGTATGCTGAAAGAACTCCTCGGTGCTGCAGTATTCCACAATCTCTCCGGCATACATAATCCCAACGGTCGTGCAGGACTGGGCCACAATGCCAAGGTCATGGGTAATAAGCAGCATCGCAGTGTGATACTCCCGCTGGAGCGACTCAATCATCTCCAGCACCTGCGCCTGAATGGTAACATCCAGCGCCGAGGTAGGCTCATCCGCCAGCAGCAGTGATGGATTACATACCAGCGCCATGGCAATGACCACCCGCTGCTTCATGCCGCCGGAGAGCTGATGGGGATAATCCACCGCCCGAGCAGGGTCGATGCCAACCTTGGTGAGCATTTCCTCCATGCGCGTCCATGCCTCGCCTTTGGAACACTTCTGATGATGCCGGATGTTCTCTACAATCTGCACACCAATGGTTTTCGTGGGATTGAGAGACGTCATCGGGTCCTGAAAGATCATAGAAATCTGTGCGCCCCGGATTTTCTGCATCTCTTTATCCGACTTTTTCAGCAGATCCTCCCCGTTAAAGAGGACCTGTCCTGACGCAATCTTCCCCGTGGCAGAGGATAACAGCTGCAAAATACCCAGACAGGTTGTGGTTTTTCCCGCGCCAGTTTCTCCCACCAAGCCCATGGAAGCGCCCCGATCAATGGAAAAGTCCACATGGTTCACCGCCCGAACAATACCGTCCTCGGTGACATACTGAATGGTAAGGTCCTTGACCTCCAGTAATTTCTGCTCCATTGTATCCTCCTATTGCTTCAGTCTGGGATCCATGGCGTCACGAAGGCCGTCGCCCAGTAGGTTAAATGCCAGCATGGTCACTGCAATAAAGATGCCCGGGAATGTGATAATCGGCCAGAAGGACATAATCAGATCTCTGCCGCTGTTGAGGATGGAACCCCATTCCGGTGTCGGCGGCGCAATGCCCAAGCCGATAAAGCTCAGAGCCGCAATGGACAAAATGGATTCTCCGATTTTCAGCGTACACTGCACAATCACCGGTGCCAGGATATTGGGCAGAATATGCTTCCGGATGATTCGTCCGCTGCCGGAACCAAATGCCTCGGCGGCTTCGATATACTCCTGCTCCCGCAGCAGCAGTGCAGAGGATCGGAAAATACGCGCCAGTCCGCCCACATGGCCGATGCCAATGGCTATGGCCGTATTCACAATGCCGCCGCCCAGAGCCGATGCAATGGTAATCGCCATCAGTGTCCCCGGGATTGCCATCAGCACGTCCATACAGCGCATCAGGAAGTTGTCCAGATGTCCGCCAAAGTATCCGGCCGCCACACCGATCAGTCCCGCCACCACAATGCTGCCTGCTACGGTAATCAGCGCAATAAACAGCGAAACGCGCCCGCCATAGAGCAGCCGGGTCAAAAGGTCCCGTCCGTATTGGTCCGTTCCCAGAGGATGCTTCAGGCTGGGGAATTGCAGGGCATTGGCCAGATCCACCGTCTGATAATCATAGGGCGTTAGATACTTTGCAAAGATCACAGCCAGCGCCAGCAGGATAATAAAAATCAGTGCCGCCATGGCCGTCTTATTTTTCGTAAGCCGGTGCCAGATTTCAGCCCCCTGGCCCCGGTTTTTTCTGGTTTGTACGGAAGCCTGCTTCATATCAGCCCACCTCCGATTCTGCCGCTTTTTTCTTCTTGCGGCGGGATGATTTGCTCCCGGCGGTATAAAGCGCCTTGAGTCTGGGGTCCAGGAACGCATACACCAGATCGGTCAGCAGGTTTGCCGCACAGATAATCATGGCGCACACCACAACAATGCCCTGGGTTAAATTGTAGTCATACATATTGATGGAGGTATTCAGCAGCGTGCCCAGTCCTGGAATGTTGAAGATTGTTTCCACAATAATGGTGCCCGTCATGGCAAAGCCCAGCATCATACCAACAGAGGTTGCCACGGGAATCATGCCGTTTGGCAGCACATGGTGTACCAGCACCTCCCGCTGCGTCAATCCCTTTGACCGTGCAGTACGGACATAATCCTGCCGAATGACCTCCAGCATGGAAGAGCGCGTCATTCGGACAATATTCGCCAGCGGGAATGCTCCCACCGTAAACACCGGGAGAATCCAATGAGCCGGCGTACCAAGACCCGAAATCGGGAGAATTTTCAGTTTTACAGAGAACAGAAGAATCAGCATCAGGCCCAGCCAGAAGGAGGGTATGGCTGCCAAAACTACTGCTATCGTTGTGGAAATATAGTCGATGGGGGTATTCCGCTTGGTTGCCGCGATGATACCGGCAGGTATTCCGATTACAACCGTTACAATCACGCTGAGGAAGCCCAAAAGGCAGGTTACGCCAATGCGCTCACCAATGACCTCCATCACCGGCCGCCGGAAGCTATAGGAGGTGCCGAAGTCGAATTTGGTGACAATATGCAGGATATACTCGCCCAGCTGTACAAAATACGGCCGGTCCAATCCCATCTCATGCTCCGCTATGGCAATTTTCTCCGGTGTTGCACCACCGCCCAGCAGCGAAATGGCCGGACTGCCGGGGGTATAAAAGTTGATGGTAAAAATAATCACGATAACCGCCAGCAGGATGGGAATCATCATCAGGATTCTCCTGCCGATGTACTTTAGCATACTCTTTCACCTAGGTCCTTTCTTGCCCGCAGGAAGAGAAATGGTGTGCTGTGGTATTTCTCTGCGGAGAGGCAGCCTACTCTGCTGCCTCTCCGCATGAACTTGCTTCAGAAGGTGGGGGTTATCCCTTCTGGAAGCTGAGACGTGTCACATAGAAGCCCAGCTCGCCCTGGATGTTGGAATTCTCCACACCCTGCACATAGGTCTGGTAGCCCAGGGAATACATGGCCTCATAGATGGGAATTGCATACGCGGTATCGTGGATGTACTGCTGCAGGTCCGCAAGATCCTGCTTCCGGATTTCAGGGTCTTTTTCGGTGCGGCAGGCTGCCAGCAGCTCTACCACCTTCTCGTCGTGGTTCTCGGCAATGCAGGCGCCGGAACCGGTCTGGAACGCGGACAGGCCCATGCTGGGATCGCCGTTACAGGTGCCCACCAGGATGCTGCAAAGCTGAGTGCCTGCCAGCATATTGCCGAACTGTGTGCCGAAGTCCTCTGCCTGAATGTTCATGGTAATACCAACTGCGGACAGATAAGCCTGCATTGCCTCTGCCAGCTCCAGGTTCATCTGCTGGTTGTTGGCCACTTCCATGGTAAACTCAAAGCCGTCCGGGCATCCGGCCTTCTGGAGATACTCCTTGGCCTTTTCCGGATCATAGGGATACGACTCGTCCACATAGCCTACACAGCCGCTGGGAATAAAGGAGGTAGCCGCCTCTGCCGTTGCACCTGCCACCGTATTGACAATCGCGGGGATATCCAGCGCATAGGCAATGGCCAGACGCTTATTGGCGTCCTGGAAGGTATCATCGTCGATGATGGTGGCCATGCAGAAGTAGCCAACCTTCGTCAGCGGAATGGAGGTAACAGCCAATCCCTGATCGCCCTCGCCGGATACCCGGGTGATGCTGTCGCTGGTGTTGAGCAGTGCAATGTCCAGATTTCCCTGCTCCAGCTCCAAGGCACGAATGCTGTCGTCGGCATAGAACATATAGCGGATGGATTCAAAGCTCTGATTGGAAGCGTCGCCCCAGTAGTTCTCGTTCTTGGTGAGGACGATGCTGGTGCCCACATTCCACTGGGAGAACACATAGGGACCGGTGCCGATGGGATGCTGGCCGATGGCCTCGTCTGCGCCCTTTTCCTCCACATACTTTTTGTCCAGAATCTGACCGTATTCGCCGGTGAGATAGGGCAGCAGGCGGTTATCATATTGATGCAGCCGCAGGAGCACCGTATGGTCGTCTACCGCTTTGGAGTTCTCGATGTCCACTGCATCAAATCGGTTTGCAGTGCCCATGTTTTCCAGGTTCATCTGCATGGTAAACAGCACATCCTCTGCGGTAAGGGGATCGCCGTTGGAGAATGTGATTCCTTCCTTGAGGGTAATGGTCAGGTCCAGTCCGTCGTCTCCGGCGAATTCATAGCCGGTGGCAAGGGACGGAACGATCTCGCCGTTTTCAAAGGTAAACAGCGTATCGTAAATCGCTGCGTTGACAATTTTGTTGGAATCCGTCGCGTTGGTGTAATACTGGAGATCCGTCGGCTCATAGTCTGCGCCTACCACAAGCTCGGTCTTGTCTGTGGTACGGCTCTGCTGCTCAGCGGCCAGTGCTGCGGAACCGCCTCCGCCGCTAATCACGGATGCAGGCTTTCCAGCCGATCCGCCGTCCGAAGCGGTGGCGGAGGATGCTGCCCCACCGCCGCAGCCGGTACATACTAAGGTCATGGATGCTGCCAGCAGCCACGCCAGAACTCGTTGCTTTTTCATAACAATTCCTCCGTTCTTTGGGTCATCTCTTTCTTCGGCTGAACCCAGAGTGATCGTCCGATCAGCCCCACGCCTGGAGCTGCTTGGAGTCATGGGTGGGAGACACATAAATGGCCTTCACCGGGCACTCCTGCTCGCAGAACAGGCAAACAATGCAGTCCTCCGGGTACTTTACATATGCCTTGTTGTTTTCATCCATTGCAATCACATCGCAGCTGCAAACCAGTCGGCAGTTTCCGCAGCCGATGCACTTATTTCGATCAATTCTCTCAATTGCCATCACTCACACCTCACATATCATCCGGAATTACTTCAGGTTCGTTGGGGAACGCGTAGGGATACCGATAAATATACGGCAGCGTCGGATCCGGTCTTAGCTCTTCGGGAATCGGCACCTTGGTAAAGGTCATTTCGCCGTCCCGATCCTGGAGCTTGATCCAGCAAAGCCAGTTTTTATCATCCCGCAGGGGATAGTCCTCCCGATAATGGGTCCAGCGGCTTTCCTTCCGGAACATGGAGGTTTTCAGCTTCATCTCACAGTGGAGCACAATGCTCTTTACCTCATGGCATTTTCGCAGCTCATGCATATCCCTGGCCCAAAGCTTGGGCACGATGTTATCTCGAATGAATTCGATGGTGTTCAGCGCCGTCTGCATTCGCTTTTCGTCCTTCAGCAGCAGCACCCAATAGGGCACCATGGTGTTGAGGATCACCTGGTTCACCCACCCGGGGGTAAATCCGCCCCGACGCTCCAGCGGCTCCAGCATCGTATGCTTCAGCTGCGCCACCTGCTCCGGATCCAGCGGAACCTGGTCATGGGCCTTAGCATAGGCAGCCGCATTGGTACCCGCCCGAGTACCGGTTACCGAGGTATAGGCATAGGCAAAGCCAGCCATGGGATAGCCAGGCCGTCCGCCCAGGCAGTCACCTGCCACATACAGGCCCTCGACATCCGCTGCTGCGCAGCTATAGTCATCGGTGGGCCAAATGCCGTCAGACAGATGATGAGACTGGCCCATGGCGCGGCCCATTGCCATCCGGACCTTGCCCTCTTTGCTGGCGTCCTCGTCAATCTGATCCCGGGGCATATCCTTGGGGCTGTGATTCATCTGCCGGGTGTTGGGATCCCAGTCCACTGAGAAGTACATGGGGCCACGTCCGCAGTGGGCCTCATAGGCCATCCGCGCGCCGTCGAAAATCTGTCCGGTGGTGCGCTTTGCCGCCTCGGGATCCTTTCGCATGGCGTCTACAAAATCGCCCTCATTGTTGTATACCAGCAGGCCGTGGTGCTTGGCGTTCTGGCTTTTCGGTACAAAATAGTCCCGATCAATGCCGCCGGACCAGGCATAGGCAGGGAAATCTGCCCGGGCAGGATGGTAGTCCGACCACTCCTTGCCGGTCAGGGCACAGCCAACCCGATAGGCCATCGCTTGTGCATCGCCAGTGGTGGTAACCGTCCGGAAGCCCGCATTCTTGATGCCGCCGTTTCCGGCTGCCATCACCACTGCCTTGGCCTCAAAAATATAGGGGTCGGTTTCATCGGCGGAGAAGCCCACCGCACCGGTAATCCGGTTGCCCTGACGAATCAGGTCCGTAATCATAAACCGGTCCATAATCGTGACGCCCCGGTCCTTTGCGACCTTGCGGAATCGCCACTGCTGCCGGGAGCAGATAAACCGGAACCGAACCGGTGTTGCAACCCGTCCCTCGCCGGTGCCGCCTAAGCCCTCCTCGCCGGGGGTATATTCTCCTGCTTCATCCGGCAGCGACATGGGGAGAATCACCACATTGCCGTCCTTGTCATACCGGTAGCTCTCATAGCCCCAGGCTGCAAGATCATCCCAGCGGGCCTTGCTCTCCAGATAGGTGATTTCCACCCACTTGGGATCATTGACATACTCGTTGACCCCCCGGTCGCTTTCGACCCATTCCTTCAGGTTGTGCTTCGCGGGATCGAATACAATCATCGTCTCCATGTTCTGAGACTGTCCCGACTTGCCGGCATACCCCTTGTCAACCAGCGTAACCTTTGCGCCCTGCTCTGCCGCCTTGATGGCTGCAAAGAAGCCCGCGTTGCCTGCGCCGATGACCAGTACGTCGGTCTTGATTCGTTTATCCATAGATAAACCTCCTCATAGAATATCTATACACGAAGCATAAGAAGATCAGATACTCCGACGTATGCGGTATGTTATCCCCAGGCCT
Source organism: Flexilinea sp. (assembly GCA_963615825.1). Taxonomy (GTDB): domain Bacteria; phylum Bacillota; class Clostridia; order Oscillospirales; family Oscillospiraceae; genus HGM13006. Next base: position 5,275 of record CAVEIY010000030.1, on the reverse strand, counting down.
GAAGCTGTTTCATGTACTTCTCCGGGGAGATATCAATTGCGCCTGTGGGGCAGTCCTCTGCACAGTATAGACACAGGCAGCATTCATTCTGATATTGGATCACCGGTCTGTGCTGATCGTCCAGCCGAATCACGTCGCAGCTGCACACGTCCCGGCACATTCCACAGCCGATGCATTTTTCATAATCAATTTTTCTGATTGCCATGCTAACACCTCATCATTCCGCTCAGTTGGGCAGTTCCGCCGGTTCGCCGGGGAACATGCAGGGATACCGCTCGGCATAGGGTACGCTGGGATCCGGATGCCATTTCTCCGGCACCGGCACCTTTGTCAGCGTCATCTCCCCGTCCTTCTCCTGGAGCTTAATCCAGCAGAGCCAGTTTTCATCATCTCTCAGGGGATAATCCTCCCGATAGTGATACCAGCGGCTTTCCTTTCGGAACATGGAGGCGCGAAGCTTCATTTCCATATGCAAAATGATATTCCGGACCTCATGGGCCAGGCGCAGGTCATGGTTATCGGCTGCCATCAGCTGCGGCACAATGTGATCCCGCAGGAATTCAATGGTGTTCAGCGCCGCCTTTAGCCGATCCTCCCGCTTATACAGCAGCACCCAATAGGGAGTTACGGTGTTTTGAATCACCTGAAGGGTCCACTGGGGGCTGAATCCGCCGGTCCGGCGTTTCGGCGCCCACAGCGCTTCCTTCAGCCGCGCTACCTCGCCGGAATCCAGCTGGAAGTCCTGCGCGGCCATCGCATAATCCGCCGCATTGACTCCGGCCCGTGCACCGCTGACGGCACAGAATGCAGCGGCAAATCCTGCCATGGGATAACCGCTTCTGGCGCCCAGGCAATCTCCTGCTGCATAGAGTCCGGGGATTTCCGTGGTACAGTCCGTTCCGTCCGACCAAACGCCGTCTGACAGATGATAGGACTGTCCCAGGGCACGGCCCATGGACATCCGCACCATTCCCTTTTTGGCCGCCTCTTCATCAATAGCCTCCCGGGGATGATCGCTGGGATTGTGATTCATGGGGCGAGTATCCGGGTTTCCGTCCACCTTGTAATACAGCGGAGCATGTCCGATATGCGCCTGGTAGGCCATTGCAATGGCATTGAAGGGCAGCGGGTGGAACACCGACAGATCGGGACGGTTGCTGGTGATATAGGTACCGTCGTTGTTAAACATGGGAAGATGTTCCCATAGATGCTCACAGGTTTCGTCGTTCTTATTATAGTAGGGGTTCCGGTCATTGCCGGTCCAGGGATAGGCGGGAAAATCTCCTCGGGAGCCGTGCTGATCCGCCCATTCCTTGCCGGTGACTCCGCAGCCCAGCCGATATGCCATGGCCTGTGCGTCGCCGGTGGTAGTATTGGTCCGGATGCCGCAGTTTTTCATGCCACAGTTGCCTGCTGCCAGAACCACGGCCCGCGCCTTAAAAATATAAGTATCGTCGGAATCCGGCGAGAATCCAATGGCTCCGGCAATATGGCCGTCCTGCCGGATCAGCTCCGTAATCATCACCCGATCCACAATTTTTCCGCCGTTTTTCTGGAACAGGCCCCGGAGCTTATAGTGATACCGGTTGTCGATGAGGTAATTGGTGATTCGGTCCTCCTTTGGCTCTCCGGGACAGCGCTCGTCGCTGGAGCCGTTGATGGGAGCCAGATAGGCATTGCCCTGGGCATCGTATCGCCAGGATTTCATTCCCCAGCGCGCCATATCGTCCCAGCGGGCCTTGCTCTCCCGATAAACCACCTCGACCCAATCCCGATTTTCCAGGTATTCGTCTGCAATGGTTCCTTCCTCCATCCATCGTTGGAGATCGTTTTTCTGGGGATCGAAATAGATCATACAGGTGATGTTCTGGGACTGACCGGATTTTCCGGCGTAGCCCTTGTCCACCATGACCACCTTTGCCCCCTGCTCCTGCGCCTTCATGGCCGCGAAGAAGCCGGCCTGACCTGCCCCAATCACAAGCACGTCAGTACAAATGAGATTGTCCATGTTGTTTGCTCCTTTTTTCATATATTACCAGAAGCATAAGCCAAGGCAGATACTCCAAAGCAAACGTAGTTTTGCCGCCTCCGTCAGTTCCCCGATTCCTCCGCACCGGTTCGCTGCACAATGGAAGCCAAATCCTTTCGTATCAGGTCCAGGAACTGCCCCAGCATTTTACTGGAGGAATTCTTGTTCCAGACCAGGGCCACTGAGACCTTTGGAAGCTCCGGAAGTGCCACCGCCGACAGTGGTCGGAAGGCATGGGAGCAATAGATAATGTGGCTTTCGTTCAGAATCGAAACGCCAACTCCGGCCTCCAGCCAAAGGGCATGGGATTCCATATCCGATGCGGCCTTAATCACCGGGGTAATTCCTGCCGCCGTCAGAATCCGGAACACGCTTTCCGAACCGGGATGGGGCTTTGCAGGTACCACCAGTGTCTTACCATTGACGGAGGAAAGCGACACCGGCGACTCCCAAATGGGATCATCGGATTTTGCCACGAGATAATTCTGCACCTTTTTCAGGATGATGCACTCCAGCTCCGGATCCAGCTCGGTATCGTCGGTGAGAATCGTCTCCACCACATCCAAATTCTGATTGATTGCTTCCGCCAAGAGCTGCTGATGGCTCATCTTTCGGATATCCACGCTGAACTCCGGATAGAGATCCGACAGGCTCTTAATGGCAAACAGCAAAATGGGGTCAACATTCTGCCCCTCCAGCACGCCGATAACCAGCTTGCCATTGTCGCTGTCCCCCACCGCCTGCACCCGCTGAATCAGGCCGTTGATGGTATCCATAATGCCGCGCATTTCCCGATACATCAGCTCGCCTGCCGGAGTCAGCTTGACATTATGGAAATCCCGCTCCAGCAGATTCACGCCCAGCTCCGTCTCCAGCGCCGAAATGCTTCTGCTCAGCGTGGATTGGGTCACAAATAACGCGGCAGCTGCCCGGGTAAAGCTGAGTTGGTTCGCCACTGCGAGAAAATAGTTGATCTGATTAAACGTCATATGCAGCACCTCTCTATTGTTTCATGGCCTCTATTTTCTCATATCCCAATCTGTCGCACAAGACACTTTGATTTCAACCTATCCTTGTGATTATTCACAATTTCTCTTTCCGATTTCTACAATATCATAGGTCATTCTGATTGTAAAACGGAAAAAACGCAAATGGCTATTACCATATTGCATTGCCAATTCCGACAAAACGGAATGCATCTTCTGAATTCCTGTCAGTCAGTCGTTTTGTGGATGAATCTGGCAATTTCATGGTCGAACCATCCTGGTTGGGTCCGGTTTATGCGCGTCATCTTACATTTTGAACTCTCATTGTTCACATTGTCCAGCAATATTGACACACTTCCATCCTTTTCATATATTGGATTTGTACACATTCACTGTAAAGGAGGAGATTCTATGAAAAAGATCCAGCGCATCTTAGCATTGACCCTTTCCCTTTGCACGGTACTTCTGCTGCTTTCCGGCTGCGGAAGCGGGACCGAAAGCACCGTAAGTTCCGCCCCGGCCTCGGAAGCAGCTCCCACCCAAGTCCAGGACTCCACACCGGCAGTCGCCCCCGATCCTGCACCGGAGCCGGATTCTGGGTCCCCCTCTTTGACGGAGGACTCTGCCCAGCCGGAGCAGGACGCATCTCCCTACACCGGTTCCACGGTCAAGGGCCTCAGCTATCCCATTGGCGACCCGGACAACCCCACAGAGTTTTCCCTCTTTGCGGTCTGGGGCATGGGCTTTGACGAGTTTTTGGACTCCTGGAACAGTCTCCCTCGGCTAGACGATATCCAGGCTGCTACCGGCTGCCGTATGACCTTTAAAGAGGTCAGTGCCACCGGCGCCACGGAGCAGTTCAATCTGATGGTTGCCAGCGGCGATCTTACCGACATTATTCAGGCAGCCGACTACTATGTAGGCGGACTGGGCGCTGCCTACGACGACGAGGTCATTATTGATCTCACCGATATCATCGAAGAAAACGCTCCCATCTACTACGACCTTCTGATGAACCATGCCAATCAGGCCACCCGTGACACCGTTCTCACCGACGGGCGGCACCTCTCCATGAACACCCTGAAGGACGAGGCTGTCAGCGATATGGGTCTGGTGGTTCGCGGCGATTGGCTGGACGAATTGGGCATCGCCGTTCCGGAAACCCTGGGCGAATTCACGGATATGCTCTATGCCATTCATGAACGCTATGGCTGCCAGCAGACCCTTTATGTCAACAGCTCCGGTGAAATCCAGTACATGGACGGCATTTTCGGTGCCAGCATCTTCAAGGTTTCCGGCGCTACGGATATTTCTCCCTATGTCATGGACGGTACCGTCACCTCCGGACTGCTTGCCGATGAATTCCGGGAGTATGTGGAATACATCCGGGATCTCATTTCCGATGGCATCATCTATAAGGATTTCTATGTCAACGCCTCTACAGAGTCGGAAGCCTGGGGTCTGGTTTCCTCCGGCGATACCGGCGTCTGGCGGCTGGGTGCTGACTCCATGCACAAGGTCCCCGACTACGCCGAGGATGCAAACGCCTATGCCCTGCCCATTCCCAAGCTGGTCAAAGAAGCCGGCGACAAGTATCTCTTTGGTCAGCAGGTGGCTTTGGCCGATAACAAGGGCTATTCTCTGACCAGCCAATGTGAAAACCCGGAGATGGCACTGCAATTCTTCGACTGGTTCTTCACAGACGAGGGCGTTCTGCTCAGCAACTACGGCATCCAGGGCGAAACCTATGATATGGTGGATGGTGAGCCGCAGTTCAACGACTTTATCACCAACAATCCCAATCCGAACCTCCATATGATGTTCGCGGTTATTCTCAATACCTATAACCAGTGCCCCATTTACAACATCGTCTCGAAAATGTGGGTTGGCTACACCCAGGAGGAGAAGGATGCCATTCATCTCTGGAGCGACACCAGCAATGACGACACCTCCCGTGCGCTGCCCACAGCCGCAGCGCTAAACACCGAAGAAACCAGCCTGATTTCCAATCAGATGACCGCAGTGATCAGCTATGCTTCGGAGGAAATTCTGAAATTCATGACCTCTGCCAGCGAACTGAACGACGACAGCTGGAACACCTTTAAGGAAAACTGCATTGCCCAGGGGCTGGATGAGTGCCTGGAGGTCTATCAAAAGGCCTATGAGGAATATCTCAGCGGTGACCGTGCCGCTGCCAGCAGTCCCGGTGCGCCCCCTGACGGCGGTGGTGCGCCTCCCGACGGTGCTGCTCCTGAGGGTC
>CAVEIY010000029.1:0-17713 GCA_963615825.1 Flexilinea sp. | reverse complement strand
CCCATTGCACCGTAACGAAAATATAGCTTTGCCATGTTCCCTCCCGCGCGGAAAATAACCTCCGCGAATTCGCAGCGCCACTCCGGCGCGGTATTGTAACAACAGACGCTATTCTATCTTATTTCGGCGCTATTTGCAACCCCAAAGCCAGGTCAAGGCCCCCGGTTGGTCTTCCCGGAAGCCTTGCCGCGCTATCCTGTGAAAAATCTCGACACGCAATAGACAATGCCATAGAGCACACTGGCCCCCACGCCATACACCAGCACCGGCCCCGCAATGGTAAACAGCTTGGCACTGACGCCCATCACAAAGCCCTCGGTTTTGAACTCCATGGCCGGTGACACCACGGAATTGGCAAAGCCGGTGATGGGCACAATGGTACCGGCTCCGGCCACCTTGGCAATGCGGTCATAGATGCCCAGTCCCGTAAGCAATGCGCCCAGGAATACCATGGTCACTGCCGTTGCGGTTGCGGACAAATCGTCACTGAGCCCCAGTGCGCCCCAACCGTTCAGCACCAGCTGCCCCAAAACGCAGATCAAGCCGCCGGTCCAAAAGGCGTTCAGCGTGTCCACCCAGATGTGGGAATTGGGGGAATACTCCTTCACCAGCTGGTCATACTGTAAACTGCTGATTTTCATGCAATCATCTCCCGGCTTAGTATCGCCGGATTGCCGAAAAAATATGTATTCACGAGAACATCATGGGGAACCAGTTGGACAGGCAGTAGCCCAGCACGAAGGACGCCAGATTGCCCACCACCGCATACACAATGGGATGCTTCCCCTCGGCATAATAAGGGTCGGCCAATTTCGGCAGCGCCAGATAATACACCAGGCCTTCCACCAAAATCACCGCAAGCTCTGCCAGCGCATACTGGATCACATAAATCGCGAATATCCCGACTGCCCCCTGGGTCAGCATCAGCAGATTCATGGCCAGCTGGGTCGCGCAGTTCACGCCAAAAATCAGCCAAAGCTGTCGTTTTCCCGCGAATCCGAAGCAGACTGCCAGCAGGCTTTCAATCACTACCGTCACCGCCAGCCGCAATAGAAATGCGGTGATCTGCCACAGGAAATTGTATTTCCGCGTCACCGGAATCGCCGCCACCGCACTGTTCCCATTGGCAGATATCTTGTCGAAATCCGCCTGATAATAGCTGTCGAAGGCATACTGCTCCAGAATCTCCGAGCTTTCCACAAATGAATCGGTGTCCGGGAAATAGATCAGCACCCGGAATTCCGAGGGCGGATAATAGTTCCATTCAAAGGCACCGTCTCCGGTGAATTCCTGTACCAAACCGGCAAACACCATTCCGTCCGGTTCTTCATAATGCACAAAACGGTTCCAGACATCGATGTTCACATCGTGCTGTTCCTCCTCGTCCGTAACCCGGCGAAAGGGCCAGCCCAGCTTGTCTTCCTTCGCCACCAGGGTGACATAATACTCCTGATCTCCCGCGTTTTCAAACTCCACCACCACCGACGGCTTCGGCCCGAAGTCTGCAAAGGCATAGATGCCCAGTGCCGCCATCAAAATCAGCACCAGGGAAATGCGTCTTAGGATGTTTCGTATCATTTTCTTCTCCTTCTTTTCACGTTTTCCTGTAAAAGACGGTTTCAGCGGTCCCGTATCCGGATGCGGAACCCCCAAAAAACACTATTACAAGGTAATACCGCATAAATTGGCGACGAGGATTCAGGCTGAGATTTTGCGTCGGAAAAAGGCAGTTTTTCGCAGGAATACTTTGTGTATTTCAAGAAAATTGGGCGAATTTCCGGCGGAAAAGATCGACTGAAGCCCGGCGACACATTTGTGCGGTGTTGCCTTCAAAGCTAAAGACGCAAAAAACGCGCTGCATGTTGCCATGCAGCGCGAAATTTATAAAAATTACACCAGCTCGATAACAGCCTTTTCAGCAGCGTCGCCGCGGCGAACGCCGATCCGGGTGATTCTGGTATAACCGCCGTTGCGCTCAGCGTAGGAAGGAGCGATCTCCTTGAACAGCTTGGTCACAACGTCTTCCTTGGTGATAAAGGCAAGAGCTCTGCGGCGATCCGCCAGAGTGCCGCCCTTACCCAGGGTGATCATCTTCTCAGCGATGGGCTGAACTTCCTTGGCGCGGGTCACAGTGGTCTCAATGCGGCCCTTCTCCAGCAGGTCGGTGGTCAGCTGCCGAAGCATAGCCTTCCGCTGCGCGGTAGTTCTGCCGAGTTTACGAGTTCCGAACATTCTTATTTACCTCCTTTGCGAAAGGGTACGCTTAGTTGTTTGAGGAGCTGCCGTCGCTGGCAAGGCTCAAGCCCATCATCGCCAGCTTGTTCTGGACTTCCTCCAGAGACTTTCTGCCCAGGTTGCGGACCTTAATCATGTCCTCGCCGGAGCGAGTGATCAGATCCTGCACGGTGTTGATGTTTGCACGCTTCAGGCAGTTAAAGCTTCTGACGGACAGATCCATTTCCTCGATGCTCATCTCCAGCACCTTATCCTTGACGCTCTCCGGCTTGTCCACAATGGTGGACTTGTTTGCAACAGACTCGCTCAGGTCGGTGAACAGCGCCAGATGATCCGTGAGGATCTTGGCACCCAGGGACACGGCGTCCCGAGCGCTGATGGTGTTGTCGGTCCAGACCTCAAGGGTCAGCTTGTCATAGTCGGTCATATTGCCAACGCGGGTGTTTTCCACGGTGAAGTTGACCTTGTATACAGGCGTGTAGATGGAGTCAATGGGAATCACACCGATGACGGTCTGAGCGGTCTTGTTCTTGTCAGCAGGAACATAGCCGCGGCCATGGCTCAGTGTAATCTCCATGTTAAATGTTGCATCGGGGCCTAAGGTGCAGATGTGAAGCTCGGGATTGAGAATCTCAACTTCGCCGTCTGCCTTGATGTCGCCGGCGCATACCTCCCGCTCGCCCATGGCCTCAATGTAGACGGTCTTGGGACCCTGGCAGTGCAGCTTCGCGATGATGCGCTTGACGTTCAGTACGATCTCGGTAACATCTTCCTTGACGCCGGGGATGGTGGAAAACTCATGCTGGACACCTGCGATCTTGATGGAAGTAGCCGCGGTGCCGGGCAGAGAAGAAAGCAGAATTCTTCTCAGGCTATTGCCGAGGGTTGTGCCGTATCCTCTCTCCAGGGGCTCAACTACATACTTGCCGTAGGAAGTATCCTCTGCGGAGTCGATGCATTCAATGCGAGGCTTTTCAATTTCTACCATATAGGAAATACCCTCCTTGTAACCGCGATAAAAATCGCATTTGATTCAGCTTACAGATAATCGAGGGCTTATTGTTACTTGGAGTACAACTCAACGATAAGATGTTCAGCGATCTCGAAGTCAATGTCCTCTCTAGCGGGAGCGGCAATGACCTTACCAGTGAGTGTGTTCTTGTCTCTGTCCAGCCACTTGGGAGCAGCCGCAAAGACGTCATCCTCCTTCAGCTTCTTGAAGAAAGCGTTGGAGCAGCTCTTTTCGCAAACAGCGACCACATCGCCGGTCTTAACCAGGTAAGAGGGAATGTTGACGCGCTTGCCGTTAACGGTAAAATGACCGTGGTTTACCAGCTGCCGAGCCTCACGGCGAGTGGAAGCGAAGCCCAGTCTGTAAACGACGTTGTCCAGACGACGCTCGATCATGCAAAGGAGCTCTTCGCCGGTGTTGCCGGGCATCTTGGAAGCCTTCTCATAGTAAGCATGGAACTGCTTCTCCTGGATGCCATAAACAAACTTAACCTTCTGCTTCTCGGTCAGCTGCGTTGCATACTCAGACTTTTTGGCTCTTCTCTGACCGCCGGGGTTCTTGTTGGAAGTTCTGCTGTAACCCATGACGGCAGGAGAAACGCCCAGCGTTCTGCAGCGCTTGAGAACAGGCTGTGTATTTCTAGCCATTGCTAATTTCCTCCTTTAAGTTATACGCGGCGGCGTTTGGGAGGACGGCAGCCATTGTGAGGAATGGGAGTCACGTCCTTGATCATGTTGACCTCGAGGCCAGCGGACTGAAGCGCACGGATGGCAGATTCACGGCCCTGGCCGGGGCCCTTAACATATACTTCTACGGTCTTCAGACCATGCTCCATAGCAGCCTTGGCAGCAGTCTCTGCAACCATCTGAGCGGCATAGGGAGTGGACTTTCTGGAACCACGGAAGCCCAGACCACCGGAGGAAGCCCAGGAGATGGCATTACCGTTGAGATCGGTAATGGTCACCATGGTATTGTTGAAGGAGCTGCGGATATGCGCGGCACCTTTTTCGATGTTCTTGCGCTCACGGCGCTTTTTGATCACTTTTTTCTTGTTGGCAGCCATACATATCCCTCCTTACTTCTTCTTATTAGCAATGGTCTTCTTGGGACCCTTGCGAGTTCTGGCATTAGTCTTGGAACGCTGACCTCTAACAGGCAGGCCTCTTCTGTGGCGAGTGCCACGGTAGCAGCCGATCTCGGTGAGCCGCTTGATGTTCAGAGCGACCTCACGCCGAAGATCACCTTCGATGGTGTAGTCCTTATCAATGACGTCACGGAGGGCGGCCTCCTGATCGTCAGTCAGGTCCTTTACGCGGATGTCGGGATTAATCCCCGCCTTCTCAAGAATGTCTTTTGCACTCTTTCTGCCGATACCATAGATATAAGTCAGGCCGATCTCGACTCGCTTATCCTTCGGCAGATCAACACCGGAAATTCGTGCCATTTAACTCTGCACCTCCTTTTCTATTAACCCTGTCTCTGCTTATGCTTGGGATTTTCGCAAATCACCATAACGCGGCCCTTGCGCTTAATGACTTTGCACTTCTCGCACATGGGCTTTACGGACGGTCTTACTTTCATACTGTTAACCTCCATATTGAGAACGTGTCTCTCACTTGCTTCTCCAGGTGATCCGTCCCCGTGTCAGGTCATAGGGCGACATCTGAACGGTGACCTTATCTCCCGGAAGAATCTTAATAAAGTTCATCCGGAGCTTGCCGGAAATGTGTGCCAGAATGGTGTGTCCTCCGCCAATGTCCACAGAGAACATTGCATTCGGCAATGCATCCACTACGATGCCCTCAAGCTCAATTACGTCGTCTTTTGCCAAGATTACTCAGCCTCCTTGGTTCTGACTGTTAATGTCTGACCATAAATGGCCAAATCCCTGCGTAACTCGCTGCTTGCTACTTTGTCGCCTTTCAGAATCTTTTGGGCGACGTTAGAATCAATCCGAGCGGCAAAACGGAGATGCTTCAGCTTCTTCCGTTTGGGATTTTCCATGGTCCTTTGTTTGCCGTTGACCAGGTAGGCGTATCCGTCCTCCACCCGGAGCACATAGAACAGCCCACCCTTGTCACGGCCAGCCATAGAAACGATGATATCTGCTTTAGAGATATCCATTGTCCTGCCTCTCGGTGACGGTGAGAATTTCCGGCTCGCCGTCGGTAATGAGCACAGTATTTTCATAGTGAGCAGCTCTGGTGCCGTCCACAGTTTTCGTGGTCCAGCGGTCCGGCATCACATGTACGTCATAGGAACCAACGGTAACCATCGGCTCAATGGCGATGACCATGCCGGGCATCAGTCTGGGTCCGCGGCCGGGGTGCCCATAGTTGGGAACCTCAGGCTCCTCATGGAGCTGCTCGCCCACACCGTGACCAACAAACTTTCTTACGACTCCAAAGCCGTTTGCCTCAACACAGGTCTGAACCGCATGGGAGATATCCGAGATCCGGAAGCCTCTCTTGCAGAATTTCAGTCCTTCGTAAAAGCTCTGCCGGGTCACTTCCACCAGCTTGCGGGACACATCGTCGGTCTCGCCGCAGATAAAGGTGGCAGCGCAATCCCCGTGGAAGCCGCCCCAGTAAGCGCCAACGTCAACGGAGACGATGTCGCCCTCCTGGATAACCTGCTTTCCGGGAATGCCGTGGATCACCACGTCATTGATGGAAATGCAGGCGCTGGCAGGAAAACCGCCGTAGCCAAGGAACGACGGAGTCGCTCCCTGGGATACGATATAGTCATGAACTGCCTTGTCGATGGCATGGGTCGTCACACCAGGACGAATCATGTCACCGGCCACAGCTCTGGCCTCGGCGGTGATTTTACCGGCTTTGCGCATGATCTCAATTTCGTGGGGCGTTTTGATGGAGATCATACATTTGCCCCCAGAGCAGCCAGGATATCCTTGGTTGCCCCATCAATGGGCTGATTGCCCTGAACTTCCTTCAGAATGCCCATCTTCTCATAGAATGCCTTCAGGGGCTCGGTCTCGTCGTGGAAGACCTTCAGCCGATTCTTGACAGTCTCGGGGGCATCATCTTTCCGGATGGCCAGCTCGCCGCCGCAGGAATCGCAGACTCCCTCGACCTTGGGCGGGTTGGCGGTAATATGATAGCTTGCACCGCAGGAGGAGCACACCCGGCGGCCTACCATTCTGTCCTCGATGACCTGGTCAGCGATTTCAATGGAGACAACCTTGTCGATGCGAACATCCTGCGCCACCAGCGCCTCTGCCTGAGGGATGGTTCTGGGCATGCCGTCCAGAATGAAGCCCTTCTGGCAGTCGGGCTGCGCTACGCGCTCTTTCACAATTCCAACGATCACTTCGTCGGGCACCAGCTTGCCGGCGTCCATATAAGCCTTCGCCTGAAGGCCAACCTCAGTGCCGTTTTTCACTGCTTCACGGAGAATGTTTCCGGTGGAGATGGTGGGAATGCCCAGCTTTTCGCTGATGATCTCAGCCTGGGTGCCCTTGCCTGCACCGGGAGCACCAAGAAGAATGACGTTCATTACGATATCCCCCTTAATTACTCAAGAAAGCCCTTGTAATTCCGCATCATCATCTGAGCCTCGAGAGCCTTTGCGGTCTCCAGAGCAACACCGACCACAATGATGACGGAGGTACCGCCAATGGCCAGGCTGGAATAGCCGGAGATGTTGGAGATGATAATCGGCAGAATTGCGACGACGCCCAGATACAGGGAGCCGAAGAGCACGATTTTGTGAATGACCTTCTGAATGAACTCAGCGGTGGGACGACCGGGCCGGAAGCCAGGAATGTAGCCGCCGTTCTTCTTCAGGTTGTTTGCAATCTCAATGGGATTGTACTGGATTGCAGCATAGAAGTAGCCAAAGGCAATAATCAGCAGGAAGTACACAATGGCATACAGCACACCGTTGGTATTGGTGATGGTACGCATGATGGTGGTAAACTTCCAGTCGTTTGCCGGATTATTGAAGGCCAGGATCGTAGCCGGCAGAGAAGCGATGGACTGCGCGAAGATGATGGGCATAACGCCAGACATGTTCACCTTGATGGGCAGGAACGTGCTCTGGCCGCCGTACATCTTCCGGCCGCGCATCTGCTTGGCATACTGAATGGGGATCCGGCGCTCGGAATCGTTCACGAAAACGATCACAACCACGAGGGCCAGTGCCAGCACCAGAATTACCAGCACACCGCCGATGCTCTGAGCACCGCCTGCGATGTTGGTAATCGCAGAGCTGACGGTGGAAGGAATCCGGGAGATAATGGAGGCAAACAGGATAATGGAAATACCGTTGCCGATACCGAACTCGGTAATCTGCTCGCCCAGCCACATAATGAAGGCGGAGCCGGCAGTGAAGGTGATGACGATCACGATGCCGGTGAGTACGCCGGTCTGGGTCAGCAGGCCATAGTTCCGCAGCATGGAGTAGTAAGCGAAGCCCATAATGAGGGCCAGGCCCACGGTCACATACCGGGTAATGCTGGCGATCTTCTTGCGGCCTTCCTCGCCGCCGTCTTTCTGAAGACGCTCCAGCTGAGGAATCGCAATGCACAGCAGCTGCATAATAATGGAGCTGTTGATATAAGGGTTGATGGACAGCGCAAACACCGTTGCACGGGAGAATGCGCTACCAGACATGGCGTTGTACAGTCCGAGGACCGTGCTGCTGAGGGTGGTATCGAAATACTCCTTCAACGCTGCCACATCAACATAAGGAACGGGCACTGCGTTACCCAGCCGATAAATCAGCAGGATAAACACAGTGAACAGGATCTTCTTACGAAGTTCCGGAGCCTTCCAGGCACCCTTAATGGTCTGAAGCATTTCTGCCACTTAGACCACCTCGGCCTTTCCACCTGCCTGTTCGATCTTTTCCTTAGCAGATTCGGAGAAAGCAGCTGCCTGAACAGTGAGCTTCTTCGTAAGGTTGCCAGCGCCCAGGACCTTCAGGCCGTTGGGGCAGGCGGAGATCACGCCAGCGGCAACCAGTGCCTCGGCAGTGATGACGGTACCCTCCTCGAAACGCTCCAGCTGGGAAACGTTAACGGAAGTCAGGGGCTTTGCAAAGATGTTGTTGAAGCCACGCTTCGGCACACGACGTGCCAGAGGCATCTGGCCACCCTCAAAACCTCTTCTGATCTTACCGCCGCTGCGGGCCTTCTGACCCTTATGACCACGGCCTGCAGTCTTACCGTTGCCGGTGCCATGACCGCGGCCCTTACGCTTGCCAGTCTGAACGGAGCCGGCAACCGGAGCAAGTTCATGTAATTTCATCTACTTGCACCTCCTTACTGTTCCTCGGTGACCTTCAGCAGATAGCCGATCTGGGCGATCTTGCCGCGGGTCTGAGCATTGTCGGGCTGGATGGTCTTCTGACCGATCTTGCGAAGCCCGAGAGAATTGGCTGTTGCAATGTGCTTGTCAAGTCTGCCGTTGAGGCTCTTGACCAGCTCGATTTTCAAATTTGCCATTGTTCAGCCCTCCTTAACCCAAGATTTCTTCGACGCTCTTACCTCTGATGCGAGCAACCTCTTCGGGGCCGCGCAGGGACATCAGACCGGCAAAGGTCGCCTTGACCACGTTCTGGGGATTCTTGGAGCGCATGCACTTCGCACGGATGTTGGTAATACCAGCAGCCTCCATAACGGAACGAACTGCACCGCCGGCGATCACGCCAGTACCGGTGGAAGCGGGCATCATCAGAACAGCGCCAGCGCCGTAGATGCCGGTAACCTCGTGGGGAATGGTAGTGCCGGACAGGGTGATCTGGACCATGTTCTTCTTGGCGTCAGCAATGCCCTTCAGGATTGCCTCGGAAACCTCGGAAGCCTTGCCCAGGCCATAGCCGACCTTACCCTTACCGTCGCCAACCACAACCAGTGCGGCGAACTTGTAGATACGGCCACCCTTAACGGTCTTGGAAACACGGTTCAGGGAGACAACCTTCTCAATATACTCCTGTGCAGCTTCTTCTTTTGCACCTCTATTGTAAGCCATTCGTTTGTCCTCCTCCCCTTAAAAATCCAGGCCGCCTTCGCGGGCGCCTTCAGCCAGTTCCTGAACACGGCCGTGATAGATATAACCGCCGCGGTCAAAAACTACGTTCTCGATGCCCTTTGCCTTCGCACGCTCGGCAATCAGAGCGCCGACCTTGCGGGCAGCTTCCTTATTGCCGGTGGGGCCTTCGATGGACTTATCCAGTGTAGAAGCGGAGACCAGGGTGACGCCGTTGACGTCGTCGATGATCTGCGCATAGATGTTCGCATTGCTGCGGAACACATTCAGACGAGGTCTCTCGGGCGTGCCGGAGATCTTGCCGCGCACTCTCTTGTGGCGCTTCAGCCGCTGCGCATTCGTATTAGGTCTTTTAATCATTTAGGCACACCTCCTATTACTTTTTACCGCCGGTCTTGCCTTCCTTGCGGCGAATGACCTCATTGGCGTATTTGATACCCTTGCCCTTGTAAGGCTCGGGGGGTCTTTTCCCTCTGACCTCAGCCGCGAACTGACCAACCTGCTGCTTGTCAATGCCGTGGATGATGATCTTGTTGGTGGACTTTTCGGGAACCTCAATGGTGATGCCCTCAACCTCGTCCACGGTAACATCGTGGGAGAAGCCGAGCTTCATAACCAGCTGAGTGCCCTTCTTCTCCACTCTGTAGCCGACACCGTTGACCTCAAGCTCCTTCTTATAGCCCTCGGTAACACCGATGACCATGTTGTGGATGAGGGTACGGGTCAGGCCGTGAAGGCTGCGGTTCAGCTTTTCATCGTTGGGACGGGTGACATGAATGGTGCCGTCCTCGCAGGTGATGGTCATAGCGGGATTCATGGTCTTGGTGAGGGTACCCTTGGGGCCCTTTACCGTAACAACATTTCCATCGCCGATGGTGACTTCAACGCCTGCAGGTACTGTGATAGGCATTCTGCCGATACGAGACATACAGATTTACCTCCTTTACCATACAAACGCCAGGACTTCGCCGCCGACATGGAGCTTGCGAGCTTCCTTATCGGTCATGACGCCCTTAGACGTGGAAACGATTGCGATACCCAGACCACGGAGAACCTTGGGCAGCTCGTCGGCGCCGACATACATGCGCAGGCCGGGCTTGGACACGCGGCGGAGACCGGTGATAACCTTCTCCTTACCCAGGTACTTCAGGGTGATCTTGATGACGCCCTGGTTGCCATCCTCAACGAACTGGTAGGACTTGATGTAGCCCTCCTCGAAGAGGATCTTGGCGATGGCCAGCTTCAGCTTGGAAGCAGGCACATTCACGGACTCATGCTTAGCGTTGTTGGCGTTTCTGATACGGGTGAGCATATCAGCGATAGGATCTGTGATTTGCATTTGTGAACCTCCTGTTATGAATTACAGCCATTTGGCTGTGGTGACAGCCGGAGTATCATCCCGCCCGGAGTGAACGGGAAGACTTCCGGCGTCCGTATATTACCAGCTTGCCTTCTTGACGCCAGGAATCTGGCCCTTGTAGGCGAGCTCTCTGAAGCAAATACGGCAAATGCCGTAGTTGCGCAGATACGCATGGGGTCTGCCGCAGATCTTGCAGCGGTTATAGTAGCGAGTAGAGAACTTGGGGTCCTTCTGCTGCTTCATTACCATAGACTTTCTAGCCATTATTCTTTCCTCCGATTAGTTGTAGAAGGGAGCGCCCACCATGGTCAGCAGCTCTTTTGCCTCTTCATCCGTCTTAGCAGTGGTGCAAATAACAATATCCATGCCGCGGATGGCGTCTACCTTATCATACTCGATCTCGGGGAAGATCAGCTGCTCCTTGATGCCGAAGCAGTAGTTGCCTCTGCCGTCGAAGGAGTTGGGGTTGATACCACGGAAGTCACGAACACGGGGCAGAGCCACGTTGAACAGACGATCCAGGAACTCCCACATCTTGTCCTGACGGAGGGTGACCTTCACGCCGACGGTCTGACCCTCACGGACCTTGAAGTTTGCAACGGACTTCTTAGCCTTGGTGGGGACAGCCTTCTGACCGGTGATGGTGGAAATGTCGTTGATAATGGCTTCAACGATCTTCGCGTTGTCCTTTGCCTCGGAAGAACCGACGTTAATGACAACCTTGTCGATCTTGGGGATCTCCATGACGCTCTTGTACTGGAACTTAGTCATCATAGCAGGAGCGATTTCAGCTTTGTACTTATCCTTCAAAGTAGGCATTCTTTATACGCTCCTTTCTTAAAACTGCTCGCCGCAGCCGTGCTTGCCGGTGCAGACGCGAACCTTAGAACCATCCTCCAGGATCTTGTAGCCGCCGCGGGTAGCCTTGCCGCACTTGGGGCAAACCAGCATAACCTTGGAAGCTCTCATGGGGATAGCCTTGCGAATGATGCCGCTCTCCTGATCCTGACGGGTTGCACGAACGTGGCAATCAGCCATGTTGATGCCCTCAACCAGAACCTTACCAACGGTGGGCATGGTGGAGAGAACCTTGCCCTGCTTGCCCTTGTCCTTACCGGACAGAACAACGACTGTATCGTTCTTTTTGATCTTCATTTAGGTACCCCCTTAAATGACTTCCGGAGCCAGGGACAGGATCTTCATGTAGTCCTTGTCGCGGAGCTCTCTTGCCACAGGCCCAAAGATACGGGTGCCTCTGGGGTTCTTGTCGTCCTTAATCAGGACGGCTGCGTTCTCGTCAAAGCGCACATAGGTGCCGTCTGCACGGCGGACGCCGCGGCAGGTACGGACGATGACAGCCTTAACGACTTCGCCCTTCTTCACAGTGCCGCCGGGAGCAGCCTTGCGTACGGAAGCAACGATCACGTCGCCGATGTTGCCGTACTTGCGCTTGGAGCCGCCCAGAACACGGATGCACTTAATTTCCTTGGCGCCGGTATTATCGGCAACCTTCAGGTAACTTTCCTGCTGAATCATCGAACCGGCCTCCTTACTTCGCTTTTTCGATAATCTCTACCAGTCTCCAGCGCTTGTCCTTGGACAGGGGACGAGTCTCCATGACGCGGACGGTATCGCCGATGCCGCACTCATTGTTCTCATCATGCGCCTTGAGCTTGTAGGTTCTCTTAATCGTCTTCTTGTAGAGGGCATGCTGTACGCTGTCCTCAATCGCAACCACGATTGTCTTATCCATCTTATTGGAGACGACGGTGCCAACCCTGGTTTTGCGGAAAGCTCTTGTATCTTCCACTTGAGTTTACCTCCTTAGGCTTCGGTCCGAAGCTCCCTTTCGCGTAAAATAGTTTTGACTCGGGCAATATCCTTCTTCACAGTCTGGATCTTCAGAGGGTTATCCAGCTGATTGGTAGCATGCTGCATCCGCAGGAAGAACAGGTCCTTCTTCAGAGAAGTCAGCTGTGCCTCGAGCTCTGCGGTGGTCTTGTCCCGTAATTCATTTGCCTTCATCATTATTCACCACCATTTCCGGACTCGGTGTCTTCCTTGGCCACGATCTTGCACTTTACAGGCAGCTTGTGGATAGCAAGACGAAGTGCTTCCTTGGCGACTTCTTCGGAAACGCCGCCGATCTCGAACATGACCTTGCCGGGCTTAACAACTGCAACCCAGAACTCAGGTCCGCCCTTACCGGAACCCATTCGAGTACCGATTGCCTTCTTAGAAACAGGCTTGTCAGGGAAAATCTTGATCCAGACCTTACCGCCACGCTTGGTGGAACGGGTCATGGCTACACGGGCAGCCTCGATCTGGTTGCTGGTGATCCAGCCGGGCTCACAAGCGGCAATGCCGTAATCGCCGTAAGCCACGAAATTTCCGCGGGAAGCAGCGCCCTTCATGCGGCCTCTCTGCTGCTTGCGGTATTTAACTCTCTTAGGCAGAAGCATTAGCGGTTGCCTCCTTCCCTCCGGCTGTTATTTCTGTTGCCGTAGTTTCTGTTGCCGCGGCGGTCGCCACGACGGTCATTGTTTCTGCGATCACGTCTGGGCTGCTCAACCTTGGTCTCACGGAGCGTGGAGTTGAGAACCTCGCCCTTGTAGATCCAAACCTTAACGCCGATCTTACCATAAGTGGTGTTGGCCTCGGTGAAACCGTAGTCAATGTCAGCGCGGATGGTCTGCAGGGGGATGGTGCCCTCGTGGTAGGTCTCGCTGCGGGCGATTTCAGCGCCGCCAAGACGGCCGCCGCAGGTAACCTTGATGCCCTTAGCGCCCAGGCGAGTGGCATTCTGCATTGCCTTCTTCATGGCTCTGCGGTAGCCGATACGCTTCTCCAGCTGAGCTGCGATGTTCTCGGCAACCAGCTGAGCGTTCATGTCGGGGCTGCGAACCTCAACGATGTTGACGTTCACGGGCTTCTTGAGCATAGCTTCCAGCTTCAGGCGGAGCTTCTCAATCTCGCTGCCGCCCTTGCCGATTACAACGCCGGGGCGGGAGCAGTGAATATTGATGCGAACCTTGTTCGCGTTATCTCTTTCAATCTCGATCTTGGCAATGCCGGCGGAGTACAGAGTGCTCTTGAGGTACTTGCGGATGTTGTAATCCTCAACTACCAGATCACCCACTTTATCCTCGCGGGCATACCAGCGAGAGTCCCAATCCTTGATTACGCCAACGCGCAGTCCATGGGGATTAACTTTCTGTCCCATAAGTTACCTCCTGCCTTAATCCTTCTCGCTGACCACGACGGTGATGTGAGAAGTTCTCTTGTTGATTCTGTAGGATCTGCCCTGTGCACGAGGCATGGCCCGCTTCAGGATGGGGCCGGGATCGGCGGACACGGCAGAAACATAGAGCTTATCTACATCCATTCCGTGGTTATTCTCTGCATTGGCCACTGCGCTGTTCAGGAGCTTCAGGAGAAGCTCAGAAGCAGCCTTGGGGGTCTGCATAAGAATTGCGGCCGCAGTCTTCACATCCTTACCGCGGATCAGGTCGCAGACGATCTGCACCTTGCGGGGAGAAATGCGGGCGTAACTCAGGTGTGCTTTCGCTTCCATTTAATGCTTCCTCCTTACTTGGTATTGGTGGTCTTGCTGCCAGAATGACCTCTGAAGGTTCTGGTGGGAGCAAATTCGCCCAGCTTGTGACCAACCATGTCCTCGGTGATATACACGGGAACGTGCTTGCGGCCGTCATGAACGGCGATCGTATGGCCGACGAAGGAGGGGAAAATGGTGGATGCTCTGGACCAGGTCTTGAGCACCTTTTTCTCATTGGCCTTGTTGAGTTCCTCAACGCGCTTATACAGCTCAGGAGCTACGAAAGGGCCTTTTTTCACACTTCTGCTCATTGTATTTCCTCCTTACTTGCTGTTTCTGCGCTTGACGATGAACTTATCGGTGGGGTTCTTCGTCTTGCGGGTCTTGTAACCCATCGCAGGCTTACCCCAAGGAGTAACCGGTCCGGGACGACCAACGGGGCTCTTGCCTTCGCCGCCGCCGTGGGGATGGTCATTGGGGTTCATAACGGAGCCGCGAACGGTGGGACGAATGCCCATGTGACGCTTACGGCCAGCCTTGCCCAGGTGGACGTTCTCATGATCAATGTTGCCGATCTGACCGATGGTCGCCTTGCAGTCCATGCGGATGTAGCGAACCTCGCCGGAGGGCATACGGATCTGCGCCATAGCGCCGTCCTTTGCCATCAGCTGAGCGGAGGTGCCAGCGGAACGAACCAGCTGAGCGCCGCGGCCGGGGTAGATCTCAACATTGTGGATCACGGTACCAACGGGGATGTTGGCAATGGGCAGTGCGTTGCCGGGCTTAATGTCGGCAGCGGCGGAGGACACAACGGTGTCACCGGCCTTCAGGCCAACGGGAGCCAGGATATAACGCTTCTCGGTGCCATAGTCAACCAGAGCGATGAATGCGCTGCGGTTGGGGTCGTACTCCAGGCGGAGGACAGTGCCGGGCACGTCAACGAGATCCCGCTTGAAGTCGATGATTCTGTACTTTCTCTTGTTGCCGCCGCCATGATGACGAACGGTGATTCTGCCGTAGCTGTTACGGCCAGCGTGCTTCTTGAGGGGCTCCACAAGGCTGCGCTCGGGTTTCGCCTTCTTATCAACGCCATCGAAACCGGATACGGTCATGTTTCTGCGAGACGGCGTGGTCGGCTTAAAAGTTTTAATAGCCATGATTAGTTCTCTCCTTGTTTGAGATTTGAATTAGACCATGCCTTCGAAGAACTCGATGCTCTTGGAGTCCTCGGTCAGCTCAACATAAGCCTTCTTGGTAGCAGCGGTGCGGCCCATGGGGTAGGAGCCGGTACGCTTCTGCTTGCCCTTGGTCTTAACGGTGTTGACGGACTTTACCTTCACACCGAAAATTTCAGCGATCGCCTGCTTGATCTCGATCTTGTTGGCGGAGGGGGCAACCTCGAAGACGTACTTCTTCTCAGCGCTCTCTGCCATGGACTTCTCGGTAATCACAGGACGAAGGATAACGTCATATGCAGTCTTCATTATGCGAATACCTCCTCAATCTTAGCCACAGCAGCCTTATCGACCACCAGCTTGTTGCAGTTGACAATGTCATAAACATTGATGAGGTTTGCGAAGGTGGTGTTGCAGCCGGGGATATTCCGGGAGCTGAGGATCACGTTCTGGTTGACCTCGGGGGTAACCACCATAGCCTTCTTCTCTGCGCCAACGGCGGTCAGGAAGGTCTTAAAGGTCTTGGTCTTGACCTCGTCCATCTTGATCTCATCCACAACGATCAGGTCGCCGGAAGCAACCTTAGCGGACAGAGCGGACTTCAGAGCCAGTCTCTTAACCTTCTTGTTCAGGGTGTAGCTGTAATCTCTGGGCTTGGGGGCAAACACGACGCCGCCGTGAGTCCACTGGGGAGCACGGATGGAGCCCTGTCTTGCACGGCCGGTGCCCTTCTGGCGCCACGGCTTAATGCCGCCGCCTCTGACCTCAGCGCGGGTCAGGGTGCTCTGGGTACCCTGGCGGCAGTTAGCCAGATGATTCTTTACAACATCGTGCACAACAGAAGCGTTGGGCTCAATGCCGAACACGGCTTCGGAGAGTTCGATCTCACCGACCTGCTTGCCGGTCATATCATAAACATTCGTCTTAGGCATGAATTACACTCCTCTCCATTAGCCTCTTGCGGAAGCCTTCTGCGGGTTACGTCCGGAAGCCTTCTGCGGGTTCTTGCTGATGCCGGTATCAGCCTGCTTGACCTTGTTGTTCTTGACGGTGTTCTTCAGCACAACCAGGCCGCCCTTGGGGCCGGGGATTGCGCCGCGGATCACGATCATGTTCAGCTCGGCATCGACCTTTACGACATCCAAATTCTGCACAGTAACCTGATCTACGCCCATCTGTCCAGCGCCAATCTTGCCCTTGTAGATACGGGAAGGAGTGGAGCAGGAGTTCATGGAGCCGGCATGTCTGTGGACAGGGCCGCCGCCGTGAGTGGTGGGAGTACGCTGTGCGCCAAAACGCTTGATAACGCCCTGGTAGCCATGGCCCTTGGAGATACCGGTCACATCGACCTTATCGCCAGCAGCAAAGACGTCAGCCTTTACCTCGTCGCCAACCTGCAGGGTGCTGTTCTCCAGGCGGAACTCCTTGAGAACCTTCTTGAGGGCTACGTTAGCCTTCTTGAGATGACCAGCCTCAGGCTTGGTGAGCTTGGACTCCTTGACGTCCTGATAGCCCAGCTGAACTGCGGTATAGCCATCCTTTTCCACGGTCTTCAGCTGAGTAACGGTGCAGGGGCCGGCTTCCACTACGGTAACCGGAATGACCTTGCCGCTCTCATCGAAGATCTGGGTCATACCCACTTTCTTGCCGATGATTGCTTTTTGCATAGTGTTTTTCCTCCTTAAGGTTATTGGTTGACACATTGGGAATGTCAACTTGACCCGTTCGCTTGTGCGAACTTGGTGACTGTAGTTCCGTGGGTTGGGGGAATTACAGCTTTATCTCAATCTCAACGCCGGCAGGCAGCTCAAGACCCATCAGGGCCTCAACGCATTTCTGGCTGGGGTTGAGAATATCGATCAGTCTCTTGTGGGTGCGGCGCTCGAACTGCTCACGGCTGTCCTTGTACTTATGCACTGCACGCAGAATGGTAACGACTTCCTTCTTGGTAGGAAGGGGAATGGGGCCGGAAACCTGAGCGCCGTTGCGCTTGGCGGTCTCCACGATTTTCTCAGCGCTGGAATCGATGATCTGATGATCGTAGGCCTTCAGGCGGATCCGGATCATTTCTTTGTTTGCCATTGTGGGTTTTCCTCCTTAGTTATCGTACTCAGTTATGTCACATGAGTCTTCTGGGTACGGTCGAAAGCATCTGTCCGCTATGCCGTGCGTATCATTCCGGGGCAGAGAAAAGACCGGCAAGAGCCGGCCCAGACTACATCCCGGCGATATACGCCGCGAAGCAGTGCTTCCAGCCGCCCGATTAACGGACATACTCCGCAGAAGTTACCGGCGTTTCCACCGCAATCTCCTGTTTCATCGCATTTGCGCTCAAAACTCGCGCCTGAATATAATATAATAAAT
>CAVEIY010000028.1:0-17814 GCA_963615825.1 Flexilinea sp. | reverse complement strand
GTGTTCCGAATGAATTATTCACTCTTTTGCGTGTCTAGGAAAGTTGACAAGTTTCAGTAAAATCGGCGACCTTCTTACGAAGATCGCCGATTTTGGAGCTGCTAGCCAGATTCGAACTGGCCACCGTGTCCCATGGGCCGGGGCCCCATGGGAACCCTCAGACCTCGCGATTGAAAAGCGGATGAGGTCGCCAGTTATGCCCGGAAAACAAAAAATCTCCGCATCGAATCGATACGGAGAAAATTTGGAGCTGCTAGCCAGATTCGAACTGGCGACCTCATCCTTACCAAGGATGCGCTCTACCGACTGAGCTATAGCAGCAAACAGCTTGCTTATTATAGCATAAGATCGGAATTTGTCAATAACTTTTTGAAAATCTCCGCCATTTTTGCCGAGGGCTTGCGTATTTTGCGGTTTCGGATTATACTAACAGAGACTTTAAAACGAAAGAGGCTGATGAAATGCGTAAGGAACTGATTGCACTGCGCCATGCCATGGAGCAAGCCGGCGTGGATGTCTATGTAATTCCCACGGATGATTTTCACGGTTCCGAATATGTTGGCGACTACTTCCGCTGCCGCGCCTACGTGTCCGGCTTTACCGGCTCGGCTGGTACGCTGGTGGTAGCAAAGGAGTGGGCAGGACTTTGGACGGATGGACGCTATTTCCTCCAGGGAGCACAGCAGCTCAGCGGATCCGGCATTGACCTGTGCAAAATGGGCGAGCCTGGCGTGCCTACGGTGCAGGGCTGGCTGAAGGACAATTTGAAATCCGGCATGACCCTGGGCTTTGACGGCCGTTCTATGACCGCCGGAACCGGGCTTGCAATGGCGGAGATTGCAGCCCATAACGGCGCCAAGCTGCGGTTTGACCTGGACCTGGTAGGCGAAATCTGGGAGGATCGCCCTCCCATGTCCCAGAAGCCCGCATGGGAGCTGGGCCTGGAGTATGCGGGAGGAAGCCGCAGGGACAAGCTCGATGCCCTGCGGAAGGACGTTGCGGAGCTGGGGGCCGATACCTTTGTGCTCACTTCTCTGGACGATCTTTGCTGGCTGCTGAATATCCGCGGTGACGATGTGGCCTGCTGCCCGGTGGTGCTGGGTGACCTCATCCTTACGGGGGATGCGCTTATCCTGTACACCGATGAGCGGAAGTTCAGCCCGGAGCTTCGGAATGCGCTGGAAAAGGACGGCGTAACCTTGCGCCCCTATTTGCAGCTGTATCAGGATATTCGCCAGATCCCTGGAGACAGCCGTGTGCTGGTGGATCCCAGCAAGCTGAACTATGCGATTTTAAAGGGTATTCCTGCAACGGTAACCCTGATTGAGCAGACCAATCCCACGGTGGCGCCCAAATCTGTGAAAAACGCAGTGGAGTGCGAAAATGAGCGTATTGCCCACATAAAGGACGGCGTAGCGCTGACCCGGTTTATGAAGTGGCTCCATGACCATGTGGGCAAGGAACCAATCACAGAAATTTCGGCGGCGGAAAAGCTGGAAGCGTTCCGCGGTGAGATGGAACACTATTTGGGGCCGAGCTTTGATCCCATTATGGGCTATGGTCCTCACGGTGCAATCATCCACTATTCCGCAACCCCGGAGACAGACGCGGCGCTGGAACCACGCGGCTTCCTGCTGTCGGATACCGGCGGACATTATCTGGAGGGCAGCACGGACGTAACCCGTACGTTTGTCCTTGGACCGCTGACGCCGGACATGCGCCATCACTATACCATGGTGCTGCGGGGCAATCTGGATCTGGCCGGTGCGGTATTCAAAAAGGGCTGCGGCGGACTGAATCTGGATCTGCTGGCTCGTGGACCCTTCTGGGAGGAAGGGCTGGACTATAACCACGGAACCGGACACGGCGTGGGCTATCTGCTGAACGTTCACGAAGGCCCCCAGAACATTCGCTATCGCCTGGTGAACGGTGCGGCACAGGATGCCCCCATGGAGCCTGGTATGATTACTTCTGACGAGCCGGGACTGTATCTGGAAGGAAAATACGGCATTCGGCTGGAGAATCTGGAGCTGTGTGTGGAGCGTCAGGTTACCGATTACGGTACGTTCCTGGGCTTCGATACTCTGACCATGTGCCCCTTTGAGCGGGAGGCAATCATTCCCGAAGAGCTTAGTCTCAAGGAGCGGGCGCTGCTGAACGCCTATCACAGACGGGTGTATGAGCTGGTTTCTCCCTATTTTACGGAGGAAGAAAACGCCTGGCTGCGGGAAGCAACGGCAGAGATTTAATTTAGCCCCCATTGCGCGGGTGTATAAACTTGGAGTTGACGCGGAGCATGCAGGAGAAGCTGGATGCTCCGCGTTTTCCCGTTCCGGATCCCAGGCTTGACAGTTTTTCATCCGACTGATACACTAGGCGTAGCCTGATCTTACAAAAAGGAGAATGGATATGCATTATTCCGTCTATCAGCTGCTGCTGCTGTTCCTGGTCTATTCCTTCTTGGGATGGTGTGTGGAGGTCAGCTTTGTGGCAGTGACCACTGGACGGGTGGTCAACCGAGGATTTTTAAATGGTCCTGTGTGCCCAATTTATGGGGTAGGCATGCTGGGAGCACTGCTGCTGTTGGAGCCGGTGGCGGACAATCTGGTGCTGCTGTTTTTCCTGGGGATGCTGCTGTGTACCCTGGTAGAGCTGGTGGGCGGCTGGATTTTGGAACGGGCCTTCCATACCCGTTGGTGGGATTACACCGACAAACCCTTTAATCTGGGGGGCTATGTATGCCTGGGCTTCTCGATTATGTGGGGATTTGCTGTGACCTTTGCGGTGCGGCTGATTCATCCGCTGGTGTTTTCTCTGATTTGCTGGCTTCCTCATCTGGTGGGATGGATCTTGGTTGGCGTGCTCTATGCCCTGTTCCTGACGGACTTTGTGCTGACCCTGATTACGGTCATTGGTCTCCGGAAGCAGTTGGGCGAGCTGGAGCGGGTTGGTCAGGCGCTCCATACAGTGGGAGATACCATATCTGATCGGCTGGGCAATTCTGCTCTGGCGGCTGATGCCAAGCTGGAAAGCGCCAAATTGGCCGGACAGGTGCGAATGGCCGAGAGCAAGGAAAAGCTGGAGACTGCTGTGGAAAACAGTCAGAGGAAGCTGGCGGAGGGCAAAGAGCGCCTGTCTGAGGGTAAGGAAAAGCTGGAGACTGCTGTGGAAAACAGCCAGAAAAAGCTGGCAGAGAGCCGCGAACGGTTTGCTGAGGGCAAGGAAAAGCTGGGAGATCGTATCTCCGAGTCTCTACAGGAGCTGCAGCAGAAAAAGCAGCGGCTGGAGGCGCGGCAGAAGGAACTGGCTGCGTCCCTGGGCGAAGGCGCGCGGTTTGGCACGCGCCGTCTGACCGGTGCATTCCCGGGCCTGCGAGAGGAAATCCGCCGCCGCTTGGAGGAAAGCAAAAAGAATACGGATGCGTAATTTTGTGGAAAGTACGCCGATCACCACTGCCCAGGCGAATGTCTGGGCAGTTCACATAACTGCAACAAATTTGCGATATTTTCACAAAACCTTCACGGAAATCAACACGGTTTTGATATTTCTGGTCAATTTGTGCAATTGGGTGTAGAAATTTTCCCGGATCCGATGAGATTCTTCTGCAAGTTGTCGAATGGAAGCGCGTATCATTTTTTGCTATAATACTGAAGTAAATCTATGCGCAAAGCGCAAAAATTGTAATGGAGGAAACGCAAAATGACAAAACGTGTGCTGACTGCACTGCTGAGTGCTGCCATGCTGCTGGGCCTGCTGGCAGGCTGCGGCGGAAGTGGCGCAACGAGCAGCGCTGCAGAGACTGCTGCGGCTCCTACCGAGGAGTCCAAAGAAGAGGCACGGGCACAGGACATCGGTTCTACCCTGGACCTCTCCACCCCCAAGGAGGATTCTGCTGAGGAAGAGGATCCTGCCGACGCCAACGATCCCAGCCTGCACCTGTATTCCTATGACAGCAACTATGGTGTTGGCGCTAAGACCACCGGCCTGCCCCTGACCACCGACGGCGACACCTTCTCCCTGTGGCTGTCCGTTCCCGGCAATGTGGGCACCCTGTTCTCCAACGGCATGGCGGATCATCCCGTGTTCCAGAAGGCCGAGGAGTTCACCGGCGTACACATTGAATTCCTGGAGCAGTCCGCTGAGACGAACGCAGAAAAGTTCAACCTGATGCTGGCTGGCGGCGACTATCCTGACCTGGTCAACGGCATGGACTACACCGGCGGCAACGACCTGGCAGTGGAGTCCGATTTCGCCATCAACCTGGCTGATGACATTGCAGAGTATGCTCCCAACTACCAGAATATCATCAACTCCGATCCCAGCATCATCAAGACCATCACCACCGACGAGGGCAACATTGTTGCGTTCTACACCTTCAACTCTGAGAAGCAGGGTACCACTGAGGGCGCATGGATCCGCGGCGACTGGCTGGAGGATCTGGGCCTGGAGAACCCCAAGACCTACGACGAGTGGGAAAATGTTCTGACTGCATTTAAGAATGAGAAGGGCGCTGAGGAGCCTCTGATGATGCCCTCTGACATGGTTCCTTCCGGCAACTTCCTGGCTTCCGGCTTCGGCATCACCGCTACCTTCCAGTCCATGATGGGCTCCGCTTATCCCTACTATGTAGAGGACGGCGAGGTGAAGTATGGTCCTCTGGAGGAGGGCTATAAGGAGTATGTTGAGCTGATCCGTGACTGGATGGACAAGGGCCTCATCTCCACCACCTTCATTCAGGACAACGCCAACCCCATGGGTGACGTATACAGCACCAATGTTTCCACCGGTCGTACCGGTATCTTCTTCAACGGCGTGGGCATGATTGGAATGTTCCAGTCCACCCTCACCGATGCTGCCCCCAACGGCCAGCTGATCGCCTGCTATGACGCTCGTAAGAACGAGGACGACGTGCTGCACAACGCCAACGAGGACAGCATTGTGGGCAAGATGGGCATCACCATCACCACCGCCTGCGAGAACCCCGAGCTGGCCATGAAGTGGTGCGACTTCTGGTACACCGAGGACGGCGTACTCCTTGCCAACTACGGCATCGAGGGCCAGAGCTTTGAGTTCGACGAGAACGGCCAGCCCTACATCACCGAGCTGGTTACCAACAATCCCGACGGCCTGAGCCTGATGGATACCCAGTTTATGTATTCCACCGACTCCGTCAACCGGATCAACGATATCACCAAGACCCGCAGCACCTACACCGAGGCAGGTCTGGAAGCACGTGATATCTGGGATTACAACCGCGACGACGCCAACACCTATCCCTCTGCAGCAGCTCTGACTGCTGACGAGGCAGATGAGCACTCTTCCATCTACTCCGACATCAACACCTATCTCCAGGAGCAGATTGCACAGTTTATCACTGGTGCAAAGAGCATGGACGAGTGGGATTCCTTCGTTGAGAAGCTGGAGGAAATGGGCATTGAGGATTGCATCCAGCTCAAGCAGGATGCCTATGACCGTTATCTGGCCCGCTAATCTACGGACAGATTCGAGCAAGTCTATAAAGAATCAGGAGCCTGCTGCCGTTTGGCAGCAGGCTCCTTTTCGTTTACGCGAAGGGCAAGGGATGGGTATGAGGTGGTGGCGGTAGATGAATTAACCTAAAGTTGGGGGCTTAACTGGACAAGCGTTCTTTCATACGGTATGATATCGTTAGATTTTAATATCGGGGATATTTCTCGATGCCCTTAGATTGG
Source organism: Flexilinea sp. (assembly GCA_963615825.1). GTDB lineage: Bacteria > Bacillota > Clostridia > Oscillospirales > Oscillospiraceae > HGM13006. Next base: position 12,103 of record CAVEIY010000028.1, on the reverse strand, counting down.
AGAGGTCACACATGGATACCAAAAACATTGTCACGGCCTTCTTTCAGCAGTTTTTCAATGCGCATGATTTATCGGTGGTGGATCAGTATCTCAGCCCTGACTACATCCAGCATGATTGGGATGTTCCTCCCGGACGCGCCGGGTTCCGAGACTACTTTGCGCAGGTATTCCAGCGCTTCCCACAGTTTCATGTGGATGTTCGACATGTAATCGTGGACGGCGATATGGTGGCCGTGCATGGCTATGGTGTTACAGATCCCGGAAAGATCGAGGTGCTGGTGGTGGATATCTACCGCATGAAGGATGGGCAGCTTGCTGAGCATTGGGGTACGGTCCAGCCGCTGCCGGTTGAACAATTCGGGAACCCCAGCCTAATTTAATGCTTGCCCCAGAGAAATTTTCGTTATGAAGGATTCCCTTGTGCCCGGGGTGGATATCAACTAAATTTCGGCGTGATACATGGACTACGATAACAGCCGCGAGGATGGCGGCTCCTGCTCTGGCTGATCGTCAAGACGGTATGACTATGATCGGGGGCATGTACTTTTTATGCAGCAATTTCTATCGTACGGAGGAGCACGGAATTATGGTCGATAAAAGATACTACGAAAAACTCGGCGGTTTCTCATATCTCTTTGGGGAACTGAGAAAAAAGATCGGCAAGGAACAGACGGATGTGCTGGTGAATGACGCGGTAAACCTTTGCAACGAGCTATGTGACAAATATAAGGAGCTTTCTAAAAAAGAAAAAGTACATACCGAACGGATGATCTTCCCGAGAGCGGCGATTTATCTGCAAATGATTCAGTATATCTCGCGTGAAGAAGCCATAGCCTTGATAGAAGAATCTGTAAGAATAGGGGTGGCGCCGGATCGAAAACGTCTGCATATTGCAACGAGAATCCCTTTTATTCGGCCGCTGTTCTTTAAGATTTTTCCCAAGCTGATCGGCACTATGTTCAATGGAGATGCGGGGTTCAAAGCGGTAGAAATTGAATCCGACAACGGGCATTACAGGGTCGATGTGCTGCAATGCCCCTATATGAAATATTGTGACCGACTGGGCTGCAAAGAACTGACAAGTACGTTCTGCCTGAGCGATGACCGTGTCTACGGGAATATGTGCGGCATCACCTTTGAGCGGCAGGGAACGATAGGACGCGGCAGTGATAAATGTGATTTTTATTTTTACAGGAATTAGTGGCGTGTGGACACGCTGAAAATAGAAGTATTGTCCATAGCGTCAGAGACGGTATATTCAAAATGATAAATTCTAGCCTGAGCTCCCAATGATCCTCATAGACGAGAATCTGGTCGATTCGCAGCTCCAGGTCGCTGCGCTCCACGGATGCGCCCGCTGCGTTTCTCCCACTGCACCGCCCACTGATTCACCGTGCCGCTTCCGGCCTTTTCCGTTCTAACGCGATTCATATGGAAGGGAATATCAGCCGAATGTGGCGTTTCCAAGGGACAGAGGGGAAGAAAAGTGCGCGCTCCGACTGCCGCAATCTATTTGCGGTATCCTGTCGGGACGAGGAAAGGACAGGGGGACATCCGGAAGGGGGATAAACAAGCAGGTGTGTGAGGCATCAGGTGGGGGCCTCCCACAAAATGCGGGAGAAAAAAACAGCACTTGACATTATCAAATGTGAGAATATAATACAATTATAGAATAACACAAGGAGCAATGATGCGGCATGGAAATGGCTGAAATCATAATGAACCCGGTTCGGCAACGAATCTTTCAGTATTTTCTTGTGCATGAAACAGGCACAGTCAAGGAACTAAGAAAGGCACTGCCGGATATTCCGAGCGCCAGCCTGTATCGCCACATGAAAATCCTGACGGACAATTCCATGCTGACGGTGGTGGGGGAAAATCGAATCCGGGGAACCGTAGAAAGCATTTATCAGCTGAACAAAAGCGCCCTGGAGCTGGACGACAAAGACGGATCGGCGGTTCAGATGTCCCTTTTGCGTATTTGCGCATCCTTTGCCAAATACTTTTCCAGCGGTTATGCCGATCCGCAAAGGGATATGCTGATGCTGAGTACCTGCACACTGACCCTAACAGATGAGAAATTTTCAAATTTTCTGTCGGAGATCAATCAGATTGCGGTGAAGTATATGAACACCGAAGTGTGCGAAGGAAGCAAAACACGGCAGATTACCTTGATTTCTGCTCCGGTGGGAACCGAGAGGAGCGCGTATAATGGAAAAAATAACTAGATTGTTGATTGCGGCAGGCGCTTTGCTGCTGATCGCAGGCACGATTTTTGGATTTTTGAAGCGCTGGATTCATATGGCACTCGTTGTGGCAGGCGCCTTTGGCTGTCTGGCCGCAGCTTTGAATTTTACAAACCAGAAGGACAAATGAATTTCAGATCAATCATAGAAGGAGGAATTAAAACCTATGGAACATTACAAATTTTCAACACTGGAGTATAAGCGCCCCGATTTGGAGGCCCACCGCGCAAAGCTCGCGCAATGGAAAGGTGCAGTAGAACATGCGGAAAGCTACGATGTACTGCGCAAGTTGATTTTTGAGATTGACCATGCAAGCTGCGAGCTGACCACACAGTATACCATCGCACACATCCGCCACACCCTGGACACCCGCGACGAATTCTATGAAGCGGAGATCCAATATCTACAGGATACGCTGCCTACCCTCAGCGGCGCGGAGGTTGCGCTCAGCGAGGCCATTGCCGCCAGCCCCTTCCGTCCGGAAATCGAGCAGGAGTTCGGCAAGCAGTATTTCGTATCCATGGACCTGCAGAAAAAGCTGTACTGCGAGGCCAACATTCCCCTGCGCCAGCAGGAAAGCCGCCTGACCAACGAGTATCAGAAGATCATGGCCACCGCGGAAATCCCCTTCGATGGCAAGACTCTGAACCTCTACGGCGTGCAGAAATACTTTGAGGATCCCGACCGCACCGTGCGCGCTGCCGCCGTCAAAGCCTATTCCAAGTTCTATCAGGACAACGAGCCGCGGCTGGAGGAGATCTGGGACGAACTCATCCGCATCCGCAATCAGATGGGCAAGAACCTCGGCTACGAAAACTACATCCCCGTTGGCTATCTGGAGCAGGGCCGCACGGATTATGGCGAAAAAGAGGTTGCGTCCTTCCGGGAGCAGGTGCGCACGGTTCTGGTTCCCCTGTGCCAGAAGCTCTATGACGCCCAGGCCAAGCGGCTGGGGCTTGACCATGTTCTGTGCCACGACGAAAAGATGGTGTTCCCGGACGGCAATGCCGAGCCTGCGGGTGACGACGAATTCATGGTCAAAACTGCCCAGAAGATGTACCATGAGATCAGTCCCGAAACCGGCGAATTCATCGACTTCATGATCGACCATGAGCTGATGGATCTGCAGAACAAGCCTGGCAAGGCCTCCACCGGCTATATGACCAGCCTGCCCAGTCTCAAAGCCCCCTTTGTATTCTCCTGCTTCAACCATACGATTTTTGATATGCAGGTGCTGACCCATGAGCTGGGTCATGCATTTGCAGGCTATATGGCCATGCGCAGCCAGCCCATTTCGGACTATTACAGCGAATCCACCGACATTGCGGAGATTCACTCCATGTCCATGGAGCAGTTTGCCTATCCCTATGCCGAGTGGTTCTTCGGCGATCAGGCGGATAAATTCCGTTTTGCCCATCTCCAGGACGCGCTGACCTTCGTGCCCTTCGGCGTGGCCGTGGACGAGTTCCAGCATATCTGCTATGCTCATCCCGAGCTGACCCCCAAGGAGCGGACCTATCAGTGGCACCTGCTGGAGGAGAAATATATGCCCTGGCGCAGATATGACAACGACCCGTTCATGGAGCGCGGCGGCTACTGGTATCACAAGCTGCATATCTACCTCTATCCCTTCTACTACATCAACTACACGCTCACCACCATGGGCGCGATGGAGTTTAAGAAGAAATACGCCGAGGATAAAGAGGCGGCCTGGGAGGATTATTTGAACCTTTGCAAGGTTGGCGGCAGCCGCAGCTATCTGGAAACCCTGCGTTATGCAAATCTGTCCAATCCCTTTGAGGCCGGTTCCGTCCAGCGTGCCTGTGGGTATGCAGCGGACATTTTGCTGGGGCAGATCGCAGAGCAGGCGCAGTAAGTACGATACTACGTCCTGTATTAAGAGAAAATCCTGAACCTCGGAATTTTTTGCTTCATGAAAAGCCTTAGGCGTTGCGCCTGAGGCTTTTCAACCTGTTTCAACAGAGAACGCCCCTTCTGCCAGCATGACAATGCCAGACAGAAGGGGCGATGCTTATTCCATTACAATGCCGTTCTGGGCGGCCACCAGATGCTCTACGCAGTAGATTTCACGAAGCTTGGGCTTTTCGATTTTTCCGGTGGCATTCCGGGGAACCGGAGCAAAGATGATCCGCTTGGGACGCTTATAGCGGGGCAGCTCCAGACAGAAATGATTGACATTTTCTTCGGTCAGGCTGCATCCGGGCTTGCATTCGATGATGGCGGCTGTGATCTCGCCCAGCCGCTTGTCCGGCATGCCAATGACCGCAGCATCCTTGATGGAGGGATTGGTGCGGAGAAAATCCTCAATCTGCACCGGATAGATGTTCTCGCCGCCGGAGATGATAACGTCCTTTTTCCGGTCCACCAGATAGTAGAAGCCATCCGCATCCTGCATGGCCATATCGCCGGTTTTCAGCCAGCCATCAGGGGTCAGCACCTGGGCGGTGGCTTCGGGATCGTGATAGTAGCAGGTCATCACGCCAGGACCCTTAACGCAAAGCTCGCCGACCTCACCCTGAGCGACCTCACCGGAGCCGTCCTCTGCCAGAATTTTGCACTGCCAGCCATAGCCGGGCACACCAATGGCGCCGACCTTGTGGATATTCTCCATGCCCAGGTGTACGCACCCGGGGCCGGTGGATTCCGACAGACCGTAGTTTGTGTCGTATTTGTGGTTTGGAAAATAGGACAGCCAGCGCTGAATCAGCACCGGGGGCACCGGCTGCGCACCAATGTGCATCAGCCGCCATTGACTGGTTTCGTAGTCGCTGAGATGAATGTCGCCGCGATCCAGCGCGTCCAGAAGATCCTGCGCCCAGGGCACCAGCAGCCAGACGATGGTGCAGTGCTCCTGGGAAACTGCCGATAGAATGGCCTCCGGAGAGGTTCCCTTCAGCAGCACAGCCCTGGAGCCGGAAATCAGACTGCCGAACCAGTGCATCTTTGCGCCGGTGTGGTACAGCGGCGGAATCAGAAGAAAACAGTCGTCCCGAGTGGTGGCATGGTGTTTCTGCTCCATGCGGGCGGCCTGCATCAGGCTTTCGTGGTTGTGGAGAATCGCCTTGGGGAAGCCGGTGGTGCCGGAGGAGAAGTAAATGGCTGCGTCATCCTCGTCCTCAATCCGAACCAGCGGTGCAGAGGAGGAGAAATTGACCACCTGATGGTCATAATCCTCGGCAAAGGTGGGACATACGCCAGCACCTACATACATCAGCAGGCGCTTTTCACCCAGATTGTCGGCAATTTCCTCCATGCGTCCAATGAATTCCGGCCCAAACAGCAGCACATCGGTGTCGGACAGCTCTGTGCAGTACCGAATCTCCTCCGCAGAAAAGCGGAAGTTCATGGGTACCACCACTGCGCCGGTTTTCAGAATGCCAAAATAGATCGGCAAAAATTCCAGACAATTCATCAGCAGAATGGCGACCTTATTGCCCTTGCCGATGCCTCGATCCAGCAGCATATTGGCAACCCGGTTTGCCTTCTCGTCAAATACCTGCCAGGTGATTTCCCTACGATAGGCGGTGGTGGGGGCAGGCATAATCAGGTCATAATCCTTCCAGGTCAGCCGACGCTTTTCTTGAATTTCGGGGTTGATTTCGACCAGGGCGGTTTCGGGGCCATAGAGCTTGGCGTTCCGCTCCAGCAGGTCAGTGATGGGCATAACAAGGCATCCTTTCTCAAAACGCTTTTGCGCGATAACAGTTTAGAATGTAAAAGTAAGTATACTGCAAAGGAACTGGGATGTCAAGGAAATCGGAGATTTCGGCAGAAATGTTGCTTTTTCTGCTGACATTTCATATAATATTTCCGTCTGTAATTTTCATGTAAAGAGGCGAAAGCGTTGGCAGCACCCAATACGGATTTTAGCCAGGGCAGCGTATGGCGGAATATCGTCCGAATGTCCATTCCCATTACCCTGGCCCAGCTCATCAATATCCTATATAACATTGTAGACCGGATGTATATTGGCCATATTCCCGGAGCCGGTGCGCTGGCACTGACGGGACTGGGCCTGTGTCTGCCGGTGATTTCGATCGTCATGGCGTTTGCAAGGCTGTCCGGCATGGGCGGCGGACCGCTGTGCTCCATTGAACGGGGCAAGGGAGATCTGCTGGAAGCGGAACGGATTATGGGCAACTCCTTTACGCTGCTGATGATCTTTGCCGTAGTTTTAACCCTGTTGGGCGAGGCGTTTCTCCGGCCAATTTTGATGGCATTTGGTGCCAGCGGCGATACCATTGGCTATGCCATGGATTACGGCAGAATTTATCTGGCCGGTAATGTGTTTGTGCTGATTTCCCTTGGCATGAACAACTTTATCAATGCGCAGGGCTTTGCCAGAACCGGCATGGTGACAACGCTGGTGGGTGCGGTGCTGAATATTGTGCTGGACCCGATATTTATCTTCGTGCTGAACTGGGGCGTAAAGGGCGCCGCGGCGGCAACGGTGATCTCTCAGGCAGTGTCGGCCCTGTGGGTGATGCAGTTTTTAACTGGAAAACGTGCCCAGCTGCGGCTTCGGTGGGGAAATCTCCGGCTGAATGCCCAGCGGACCGGGCGGATTTTGACCCTGGGCTTTTCCGGCTTTGTGATGGCGTTTACCAATTCCGCAGTGCAGGTGGTGTGCAATTCGGTGCTCAGCAGCTATGGCGGTGATTTGTATGTAGGCGTGATGACAGTGCTCAGCTCCATCCGTGAGGTGGTGTCCATGCCGGTGCAGGGATTGACCGGTGCGGCAGAGCCGGTGCTGGGCTTTAACTATGGCGCGAAAAAGATGCAGCGGGTCCGTCAGGGAATCCGGTTTATTTCCGTGTGTGCGCTGGCCTATTCCTTCCTGGTATGGGGTGTGATTCGCCTGATTCCAGGACCGCTGATTCGGATTTTTAACAATGAGGATCAGCTGGTGCAGACGGCAATACCGGCGCTTGGCATCTATTTTGCCACGTTCTTTATGATGGCGCTGCAATTTGCCGGGCAGAGCACCTTTGTCTCTCTGGGCAAGAGCAAGCAGGCAGTATTCTTCTCGATTTTCCGCAAGGTCATCATAGTGGTGCCCCTGACCATTCTGCTGCCGAAGCTGCGCTATTTTGGTGTCAGCGGTGTGTTCTGGGCCGAGGCAATTTCCAATGTCATCGGCGGCATCAGCTGCTATGGAACCATGTATTTTACCGTTTACCGTCCCCTGGGGCGGCAGGCGGAAGCGTGAGGAGAGAAGGAATATGGAGCATCTGTTTCTGGTCAACCCGGCGGCAGGCAAGGAGGATCCAACAGCCGCAGTGGAATTGGCGGCAAAATGCATTGCGCAAAACGAGCCATATCGGATCGCTGTGTCCCGTGCGCCGGGAGAACTGACAGAGCTGGCCCGGAATGCGGGTGCATCCGGCCGGGAGCTACGCGTCTATGCCTGCGGCGGAGACGGTACACTGAACGAGGTGGTGGCCGGGGCGGCAGATTATGAAAACCTGGCTGTGACCTGTATGCCCATGGGATCGGGCAATGACTTTATTAAGCAGTTCCCCAATCCCGGTGCGTTTTATGAGCCGGAGAATTTCCTGAATATTACGGAAAAACGGCTGGATTTGATGGATGCCGGAGGCTGTGTGGCAGTAAACGTATGCTCTGTGGGCTTTGATGCCAGAATTGGCACGCAGATTGACCGATATCGTCGGCTGCCGCTGCTGTCCGGACCAAGAGCGTATTGGGCCAGTGTGGTGGTAAATCTGATCCGTGGGGTCGTAAAGCCCTGCCGTGTGGAGCTTCCGGAGCGTCCGGCGGTGGACGAGCAGATGACGCTGGCCTGCGTCTGCAATGGAAGCTGGTACGGAGGTTCGTTCCATCCGGTTCCAGAGGCGGACAACACGGACGGCCTTTTGGATGTACTGCTGGTGAAAAAAGTCTCCCGGCTAACGGTGGCGCGAGTCATCGCAGCCTATCAGAAGGGCCAATATGCAAAATATCCGGAGCTGATTTCCCATTATCAGGTGCCCTGGGTACGGATTATGACTCCGGAACCGGAACCGGTGAATCTGGACGGAGAGCTGGTTCACAGCAAGGATACCATGATTCAGGTCCTACCACAAAAGCTGCGGTTTTTCGGACCGGCAGCGGCTTGGAACCAATAAAAAGATGCACGGCATCTCCCGGGTTTGGGAAATGCCGTGCTTTTGTTTAGTGAGAAGGTTCCGGTGCCAAGTCCGGTTCAGCAGAGACGGAAGCGGAGGGCGTAGGAGACGGTTCCGGAGAGGGCGTGGGAGATACCGTTGGCTCTGTAGGTGCCTCGGTGGGGGCGGGGCTTACCTCCGGCGTTGGGGTAGTGCTGGGGGCAGGCGACTCCGAAGGCTCCGGAGAAGGGGTAGGCTCCGGCGAGACAGAGGGGGTTACCTCCGGCTCTTCCGAAGGCTCCGGATTCTCCGGCTCAGTGGGGATCGTCTCCAGATAGCGCGCCAGACGCACCAGAATGGAAACGCCATCGCATCTGGACAGCCGGGTGTTTGGCTGGAAACTGCCGTCCGGATAGCCATAAATCAGTCCGATGGATAGCGCCTTTTGGATTGGCTCCCGAGCATAGGATTTGATTTGCGCCGCATCGGTAAATGTCAGCTCTGCGGAGTCCAGAGTCAAGCCTCGTACCTTTGTGAGATAACGGATGAGAATGGCGATCAGATCCTGCCGGGTGATGGATGCATCAGGGGCAAACTGGGTATCCGATACGCCGGCTATCACCCCGTTGGCATAAGCCCAGTTAACGGCGGGGGCATAATATGCCGACTGATTCACATCGGTAAAGGGTGCAGCCGGAGCAGAGGCGGCATCGACATGCTCCATTCTTGCCAGAATTGCGACAACCTGGCTGCGGCATAGGTCAAGACCGGGCGAGAACGTGATGGTGTTTGTACCTGCCACCATGCCACGCTGAGCGGATTCGATCACGTTGTCCAGGAACCAGTCATGACTGCTGATGTCGTAGAAGTAGTCGCCCTGGAACATGCCAACAATGGTGTTGGCTCCGTTTGCAGTGATGGTGTAGGAGGGGCTTTCCGAGAGCAGGGTGCCGCCCAAGCTGTACCACCCCTGGAATTCATGGCCATCGTCAGGCTGAGCAGAGAGCGTAACCTTGGTGCCGTCGGGATAGGTTCCTTCGCCGGTAACGCTGCCGCTGCGAGAGGCTTTTAGGGTGATTGCAGAACCAAACTGCGCGGTAATGGTGACATCGGCATTGACTGTAAAGGTATAACTGCGGTTGGTGGAAAGCAGTGTACCGTTCCGGTCATACCAGCCTACGAGGGTGTGACCGCTGGAGGCGTTGGCGGTAAGGGTGACCAGACTGCCGGAAGCATAGGTGCCGCCGCCGGTGACGGTTCCGGAACCGTTTACAACGGTGGTAACCTTGCGGGAGGCGGAGAACTGTGCATAAATCGTAACGTTGCCGCTGACGGTAAAGCTGTAGGTGGCGTTGCTGGAGAGCAGACTGCCCTTTTCATCGTACCAGCCGGTAAACATCGAACCGTTTGTGGGAGTAGCGGTCAGGGTCGCGGTTGCACCGCGACGATAGGCACCGCCGCCGGAAACGCTGCCGGAGCCGCCGCCGGAGCTTCTTGCGGTAACGGTATAGGCCTTGGGGTTGTAGGTGCTGTAGGATTTTGCAATGGTGAGAATGCAGTTGTTAAACTTCTCACAATAGCCGCTGCTCTGGAAGCCCTGGAGACTATACACATTGGAGGGATATTCAAACAGACAGGAGATATAGCCCAGGGTGGTGGTATAGGCGGTGAAATAGCCGCTGCCATTGCGGCAGCTGGCATAGGAGTTGTTGGGGAATGCAGATTTCAGGGTGTTGTAGAGGACGTTATCCCACCCGTTGGAGGTGATGATCTGAGAATACCAGCCGTGGACGTCAAAACACATATTGACGCCGCTGCCCTTGACATCCTGTACAAACTTTGCCAGTGCAGCGGATTCCCTGCAGGCCAGCGGCGCAGGACCGTTATAGTTCCGTGCGGAGGTATAGGAGGTCCAGCCGGTGGGAAAGCTGCGGTTCATGTCGATACCGTGGGCCGAAGAAAGCGATCCGCTGCTGGTGAGGTAGGTGGTGGTCAGCCGCCCGGGACCGTCTTTGGTGTAGCCGGAAATCAGACCGTCGGGGTTCATAGAGGGGAGCACATAGACGGTCCAGTCGTAGTCGTCCAGCAGTGCCTGGTTGCTGGCCAGCAGATTCATCATCTGACCGGCAGCATAGACCAGCGCGCCGCCGTCCTTATTATAATTGTCCTCATAGCCGTGAATTTCATAGCCCAGCACCATGACATTTTTACCGGAGCCGAACTGATAGGCCATCAGCGAGCGCCCCTCGCCGGAGGTTCCATATGTAATTGCTTTGGCACAGGATGGAATGGTCAGGTTGGAGCTGTCATAAGCGGCTGCCTGACCGGTAAAAAGCACACTGCACAAAAGCAGCATCAGACATGGAAGAAGCCCATAAAGTCGATGTTTTGTATTCATGATTTTCCTCTCTTTCCGCAATTTTTATTACATCAACTAAGACGCAGAACATCTCGCAGCCGTTGCAAAAAAATGAAAACTTTCCTATAGCTTCATTGTAACGGGGATATAGATATCGGTCAAGAGGGAAAATGCCCCGAACCAGCCTGTCCTGGTTCGGGGCAAAGAGGAGGATCCAAAATGGATCAAGTATTATTTAGCCGGGAGGGGGAGCGCCATCCGGAGGAGGTCCGGGATCGCCAGCGGGCTGTGCGGAAACCTCGCCGTTGAGATAGCGCTGGTAAGCGTCCTGATAGCAGGCGGTCACCTTGTCGATGCCCATGCCCTCAATGTGGGAGACAAACTCGTCAAACTCGGAAAGATCACGGTTGCCGATGATGAACTCCAGCACGGACTGCTCGATATAGGTCTTGATATCGCCGTAGAACTGGTTGACCTCGGAGGACTCCTCGGTGTTCAGAGAAGTGCTGCCGATGCCGCGGCCTACGGTCATGTTGCTCTGCCAAATGCCGCTTGCGTCCTTCTGCGCCTGGGTGTAGCCGGACTGCTCACGGGTTTCGTCGCGATAGAAGGGGCCGCGGTCCAGGCAGTACATAAACAGGGCGACTGTGGTGGACATGTCGGGGTTGTTCAGAACCAGATCGGTGAAAACGGGAACATGGTTCTCGTCGTACTCAAAGCTCTCGCCCTCAATGCCATAGTTGCACAGCAGAGCGCCTTCGTCGGTGTACATATAGTTGCACCACTGCATTAGCAGCTCAGGGCACTCGCACTGAGTGGAAATGGACCAGGGGGTGGAGGCGGCATAAGCGCGCTCCTCCTTAAAGGGAATGGTATCACCGGACTTCTGAACGAAGTCGGGGATGGCGACCAGCTCAAAGCCCTCGGTGTTGGAGGCATCCTCCAGCGTGGCAATAAAGGTGACCTCGGCATAGAACACACCGGCACGGTCAGCCAGAATCACGTCGGTGGGCGGATTCTGGAAGTCGGTGTAGGACATGAAGTCCTGCCAGATCAGACCTTCCTGATACCAGTCGTGTACCATGGTCAGATACTCTTTGAACTCGGGCTGAATGGGACCGTACATCACGGTATCGTCTACCTGATAATAAGGCTCGCTCATGGCAGCATCGGCCACCAGCCCGAAGATGCCGTAGCCCTCTACCAGACCGTTGTTGATGCCGGTGGCGGCATAGTTCAGCAGCAGCGGTGCGTCTGCGCCCTTCTTTTCCTTGAAGGCAACCAGCACATCGTGCAGCTCGTCATAGGTTTCGGGAATGTCCAGGCCCAGCTCATCCAGCCAATCCTTGCGGATCATGGGGCCGAAGGTCTGG
>CAVEIY010000027.1:0-17839 GCA_963615825.1 Flexilinea sp. | reverse complement strand
CCGTCCCCTGGCCTCCAAGCTCTCCCATGCCACGGGCCGGGAAACCCTGAGCTTTGAATACCGGCTGGCGCCGGAGCATCCCTTTCCCGCTGCCGTTGAGGATGCACAGCGCGCCTGGGATCACCTGATGTATCTGGGCTATGGCGCCCGGGACATTACGGTGGCGGGCGATTCTGCCGGCGGAAATCTGGCGTTGGTTCTGTGCCATCGACTCAAGGCCGCAGGACGGATGCTGCCCGGGCATCTTGTTTTGATGTCCCCCTGGACCGACATGACCGCCTCCGGAGAATCCTATCAGCAGCGCAAGGATCTGGATCCCTCTATCACCGAGGACTATATTCATGCCGTCCGCAGCGCCTATGCCGGCGAGGCCGATGTCACCGATCCTCAGCTCTCCCCGCTGTATGGAGACTTTACCGGGTTTCCCCCTACGCTGGTTCAGGTCGGCTCCAACGAAATTCTCTACTCGGATACCGCCATGCTGCGGCAAAAAATGACCGCCGCCGGTGTGGTCTGCCGGATGGAGGAATGGCAGGACATGTGGCATGTATTCCAGATGTTCCCCATCAAAAAGGCCGCCCATGCCATGGAGCACATTGGCCGTTTTCTATTGGAGTGAATTTGCCTGCGCTGTGTCCACTTTTTCGGACACAGCGTTTCCGCGCTATTGCCCTGATTCCGGCGTTTATGCTATGATAAAAGAGAAGATATGACACAAAGGAAGGAGGATGCCGCGATGTCCGGTCCGCGCACTTATCTTGCCATTGACCTGAAGTCCTTTTATGCTTCGGTGGAATGCGTCGCCCGTGGTCTTGATCCCATGGACGCCAATTTAGTGGTTGCCGACAAAAGCCGCACGGAAAAGACCATCTGTCTTGCGGTATCCCCCGCCCTGAAGGCATACGGCATTTCTGGTCGAGCCAGACTGTTTGAGGTGGTGCAGCGGGTGAAGGAAATCAACAACCAGCGCACCCGGTTTGCCCCCGGGCATCAGCTGGTCGGCTCCTCCACCAGTGCCAAGGAGCTGGCGGAGCACCCAGCCCTTGCCCTGGACTATATCGCCGCCCCGCCCCAGATGGCGCATTATATGAAGATCAGCACCCAGATTTATCAGCTCTACCTCAAATACGTCGCCCCGGAGGATATCCATGTCTACTCCATCGACGAGGTATTCATTGACGCCACCAATTATCTCTCCACCTATCACACAACGCCCCGGGAATTTGCCCGAACCATGATTCTGGATGTGCTGTCCTCCACCGGCATCACCGCCACAGCCGGTATCGGCACCAATCTGTATCTTGCGAAAATTGCCATGGACATTGGCGGAAAGCACATCGCCCCGGACGAATTTGGCGTCCGAATTGCCCAGCTGGATGAGCTGAGCTATCGAAAGCAGCTCTGGTCCCATCGTCCGCTGACGGACTTCTGGCGAGTGGGAAGAGGCTATGCCAAGAAGCTCCAGGAAAAAGGGCTATACACCATGGGAGACATTGCCCGGTGTTCCCTGGGCGGTCCCAAGGATTTTTACAACGAAGAGCTGCTCTACCAGCTGTTTGGGGTCAACGCCGAGCTGCTCATCGACCACGCCTGGGGCTATGAGCCATGCACGCTTGCGGACATCAAGGCCTACAAGCCCCAAACCAGCAGCACCAGCTCCGGCCAGGTACTCCAGACGCCCTACCCCTTCGACAAAGCGCGGCTGGTCACCCAGGAAATGACCGATCTGCTGGTGCTGGATCTGGTGGATCAGGGGCTGAAAACCCCGCAGCTGACGCTAACCGTAGGCTATGACATCGAAAACCTCACCGACCCCCAGCGCCGTGCCAAATACCATGGCCCCGTTACCACCGACGGCTATGGGCGCAAAATTCCCAAGCACGCCCACGGAACCGCCAATCTTTCCGGCTATTCCTCTTCCACTCATGAAATCATGGAGGCCGTTACCGCGCTGTTTGACCGGATCGTAAACCCGGATCTGCTGGTCCGCCGCATCTATGTCACCGCCTGCCGTCTGACCGACGCCAAAACAGCCGGGAAGGACGACTATCAGCAGCTGGATCTGTTCACCGATCCTGCCGAAGAAGAGGCCAGGCAGTCCGCCCTTGCCCGGGAGGAGAAAATGCAGGAAGCCATGCTCTCCATTCGGAAGAAATATGGAAAAAACGCCATTCTCAAGGGCATGAACTTCAAGGAGGGCGCCACTGCCCGCCAGCGCAACGGACAAATCGGCGGTCACAAAGCATAACCGGGAAAGGAGGTATTTCCATGGCCGGACCCTATGACGATATTCTCTACCGGAGCCGTCCGGTTTCCACAGCCCATCCCCCCATGTCCCGGGCGGACCGTGCCGCGCAGTTCTCTCCCTTTGCCGCGCTCACCGGCTATGAGGCTGCCGTCCGAGAAACCGCCAGACTTACCCAGGGGCGGATTACACTCAGTGAGGAAGAAAAGGAATCCATCAACCGGGTTCTGCTCTATTTGCAGGATCATCTGTCGGAGCAGCCTCCGGTCCTTGTCACCTATTTTCTCCCGGATCAGAAAAAGGACGGCGGCGCCTATCTCACCCTCCGCGGTACGCTGCGCCGGATTGCTCCGCTGGAGCGGCAGCTCCTTTTAACCGACGGGACACAAATCCCCATCGACAATATCACCCAGCTCCAATGCCCCAGCTTCCCGGAACCGTTGCTGGAGCCATAAAAAGAGGACAGCGCCGAATCGCTCGGTACTGTCCTCCTATTTTTATGGCTTGTTCAGGTGAACTGCCACAGGATTTCCAATGGTCATGGTGTCCGGCGTTACCCTGCAGTCCACCGCCAGCACCGCCACCCCCTGTGCCGCTGCCTCCCGCAGTGCCGTTCCGAATGCCGGATCGGTGCTGTCATTCGGCTCCAACCAGCGAACCGGCGCCATTTGAATCACAAACAGCACAGCCGCGTCGTAGCCCTGCTCCCTGGCCAGAATCAGCTCCCGCAGGTGCCTTGTTCCGCGCTGGGTTGGGGCATCCGGAAACCGGCAGACGCCGTGCTCCTCCAGGGTGACGCCCTTTACCTCCAGGTACATTGGCTTACCGTCCCGCTCCAGATAAAAGTCGAATCGTGAATCATGAAACCGCTGCTCCGGCAGTACCACCTGGGCATTTCCCAATCCGCCATTTCGGAGCCACTCCCCCACCGCCTGGTTGGGCGCTTGGGAATCCATATTCACAAGGTACGGCCCCTTTTGCACGGCGATGAGATCATACGCCGTTTTCCGGTTGGGGTTCTCCGCCGCCGCACACCAAACCGCCGCACCCGGAACCAGTAGTTCCCGGCAGCGGCCTGTATTTTTCACATGGCAAATCTCCGTTTTCCCGTCGATCTCCACCTGGGCGATAAACCGGTTGGGACGACTCAAGAACCTTCCCTGTTTGACAGAAGCATAGCGCAAGGCTTACATCTTCTCCGGCGCTTCAAAGCCCAAAAGATCAATGCAGGTTTCCAGCACCCGCTTTGCCAGAGTAATGAGCGCAATGTATCCCTGCTGCCGCCGAGCATCCGTCTCGGTAAGGATCCGGGTTTCATGGTAGAACCGGTTGACTGCGCAGCAGAGGTCATAGATATACGCGCACAGCACGTTGGGCTGCGTATCCCGGTACGCCAGCTGGATATTGTCTGCAAACCGGCTGATCTGGAGCATCAGATCCTTCTCAATCTGGTTCTGTGCAGGCAGCAGCTCTGCATCCAGGGGATCAAGGCCGGTTTTCTCCTGATATTTGGTCAGGATGGACTTAATCCGGACGATAGTATAGAGAATATAGGGTCCGGTGTTGCCCTCAAAGGCAGAAAACCGGTCCATATCAAAGGCATAGTCCTTGGTGGCCAGATTGGAAAGGTCGCCGTATTTCAGGGCAGCCACTGCAATGATACCCGCAATCTCGTCCACCGCATCGCCGGTGATGATATTGTTCTCCAGAATACGCTGCTTGACGGTATCGGTGATCTCGGAGATCAGATACTCCAGCCGCATCACGCCGCCGGAACGGGTCTTAAAGGGCTTGCCGTCCTTGCCGTTCATGGTACCGAAGCCCAGGAACTGGAGCTTCGTGGTTTCCGGCACAATATGGGACTTCTTTGCAGTCCGGAACACCTGCTCAAAATGCAGGGCCTGCCGCTTGTCCACCACATAGAGCACCTTGTCGGGATGATAATCCTGCTCCCGCTGAACCAGGGTTGCCAGGTCCGTGGTGGCATAGAGGGTTGCACCATCGGATTTCAGGATAATGCAGGGGGGAATCTCCTTTTTGTCCTCCGGCTCCTGGACATTGACCACCAGCGCGCCCTGACTCTCCACGGCATAGCCGCCATCCTTCAAATACTTTACCATATCGGCAATATACGGCTCTGCGTCGCTCTCGCCCTTCCACAGGTCGAATTCCACGTTGAGGTTCTTATAGTTTTTCTTCAGATCCGCCACAGATACGTTCATCACGTGGTGCCAGATTGCCATATAGCCCCGATCCCCCTGCTGCAGCTTCAGCGTTGCCTCATGGGCGCGGGCCGAGAACTCCGGGTCCTCCTTGCTTTTTGCGGAGGCGGCGGGATAAATCTGCTCCAGCTCAGAGATGGTAAAGGGCGGCTCTGTGGGATATTCTCCCTGAAAATCCGGATCAAAATAGGGAAGCTCCGGCTGACGCTCCCGAATGCCCTCGATAATCAGGCCCATCTGGAGGCCCCAATCGCCCAGGTGTACGTCACCGATTACATGGTTGCCCATGTACCGCTCAATGCGCTTGACCGCCTCACCGATGATGGCAGGACGAATATGTCCCACGTGCAGGGGCTTTGCAACGTTTGCGCCGCCGTAGTCGATCACCACAGTCTGGGGCTTTTCTTCCCCCTGGAGTCCAAACTTCTCCGCCTTCGCCATGGCGCTGAGATAATCCGCCACATATTCCGGCGCCAGACGCAGGTTGATAAACCCGGGCTTTACCGCCTCCACCGACAGGAAGGCAGGATTGTTCTGGAGCTGTGCCACAACCTCCTCGGCAATCTGGATGGGTGCTTTATGATACTGCTTTGCGGCCTTCATGCTGCCGTTGCACTGATACTCGCACAGGTCCGGGCGCGCCGATACGCTGACCCGCCCCAGCTCCGGCGCATAACCGGCTGCCTCAAATGCTGCGGATACCTGCCCGGAGATCTGATCAATGAGTTTTTCCATAGTTCTTTATTCCTTTCCCAATGACGGTCAAAGACCATAGTTGATGTCATTATACCACGGATCCCTGCCGGTGTAAACCTCGTTGCACCGTTGCATCCCATGTCCGTTTATTGTATAATACCCGTTGAATTCTGTCAAAGAAAAGGAGTCCTTTCCATGTCCCATCCTTCGCTGCATTTTACCTCCGACTATATGGAGGGCGCGCATCCTACCATTCTCAGCGCGCTGCTGGAGAGCAATCTGGAGAAAACCGAGGGCTACGGCTTTGATCCCTACTGCGACGCAGCCAAGGAGAAAATCCGCGCTGCCTGCCAGTGCCCCGATGCCCAGATTCATTTTCTGGTGGGCGGCACACAGACCAATGCCACGGTCATTGACGCACTGCTTCGTTCCTATCAGGGGGTACTCTGCGCCGAAACCGGCCATATCAGCACCCACGAGGCCGGTGCCATCGAGTTTGGCGGCCACAAAGTCCTGACGCTGCCCCACCAGCTGGGGAAGCTCTCCGCCGAAACCATTGCCCATGCCCTCTCGGTTTATGATGGCGACGCCAACCGGGAGCATACCGTTATGCCCGGTATGGTCTACCTGTCCCAGCCCACGGAATACGGCACGCTGTATTCCCTTGCGGAGCTAACCGCCATCCATCGGGTTTGCCGGGAGCATCAGCTCCCCCTATATATCGACGGCGCGCGGCTGGCCTATGCCCTCTCCAGTCCGGAAAACGACGTGCAGCTTCCGGATCTGGCCCGGCTTTGCGACGCGTTTTATATTGGCGGCACCAAATGCGGGGCGCTGCTGGGGGAAGCGGTGGTGATTCCCAATCCCAAGCTGATTCCCCATTTCTTCACCATCATCAAGCAGCACGGCGCACTGCTGGCAAAAGGCCGACTGCTTGGCATTCAGTTTGACCGGCTGTTTACAGACAGCCTCTATCTCCATATTGGCGACAATGCCGTTCGATATGCGCAGCAGCTCCAGCAGGCGCTGAAGGATCGGGGTTATCCCCTGCTGTTTGAATCTCCCACCAATCAGATCTTCCCGATTCTGGACCGCGCTGCCTATGATCGGCTTTCCGGTCAGGTATCCTTCGGTTTCTGGGAGCAGCTGGATTCCGATCACACTGCCGTCCGGTTTGCCACCAGCTGGGCAACCACCCAGGCAGATATTCAGGCGCTCATTGATATTCTCTAAATCGAATGCATAAAAACACCCACCGCTGTTTCCGGTTGATCCGGAACAACGGTGGGTGTACTGAATTCTTAGGCTTCCATATTTTTTGTCTTTTTCAGGCATTCCAGGAAGAACCGCAGCAGCTCGCTTTCGCCGCCCTCCATCCAATAGGGATTGATGAACACCTGGTGGTCCACATCTCCCTGAGGGGTCCGATCCACCAGCGGGATCAGCTTTACCTTGGGGTCCTTCCGCAGAACGCCGGTCTCGTTGATGCAGGTAATTCCTACGCCTGCATGGGCCATGGTCATCAGGGAGTCCAGCTCCGCAAAGGGTCCGGACAGCTTATTGACATAATCCTCATGATACCCGGCAACGGTATTGACCTTTTCCATTCTAAGGGGCGGTTCAAACTCCTCCGCAGCCAAAAGCATATAGTGCATGTCGCCAAAATACTGCTGAATCTCTTCATTGGCGATGGAGGTTAGCCCTGCATTGGGATGGTCAAAGGGCACCGCCAGACACATCCGGTCCCGGTACAGCTCCATAGACCGCACCCGATCCCAGCTGGCCATGGAGGTATTGAGCATAAACAGCACATCCAGGCTGCCGTCTCTCAGCGCCCCGCAGCTCTGCCGCAGGGGAAGATGGCAGATTTGAATCATGGCGTTGGGATAAGCGCGCTTCACCATTAAAACGGCCTCCCGCATGGGGTCCACAAAGCTCAGGCTGTCCAGAATCCCGATGCGCAGTCGATCCAGACGGCGGTTTACCGTCTCCTGAATTTCCTTGCTGGCGCCCACATAGCCCTCATACAGGGATTGAATCATCGGCTGCAGCTCCCGACCGATGTCCGTAAGCTTGACCGCGTTATGATCCCGGACAAACAGTGCCACCTGAAGCTCTTCCTCCAGGGTACGAATCTGTCGGCTCATGGTGGGCTGGGAAATATACAGCCGTTCCGAAGCAACCGCAAAGCTGCCCAGCTCCGCCGCCTCTAAGAAACACTGCATCTGAAGCACTGTCATATTCTCATCCCCTTTGAGAACATTCTAGCACAATTTTGTGGGGCAATCAATCCTCGCCGCCGATCATCAGATGGATAATCTCCTGATCGGTACCGCGCATGCCCTCCCGGGCAATCTGGCTGACCGCCCGGATGGTATTTTCCACGCCCTTGATGACAATGCCGTCACCGCCAAAGAACTGGCTGTCGTGCATGTTCATCTGCATGCCCAGCAGTCCCGCCTCCACGGCAGAGGCGATTTTTGCTGCACAGCTGGCCTTTGCGCCGTCGCAGATCATACCGGAGTTAATGGCAAGGGCATTGACAATGGTATGACTGATCTGGTCATAGCGTCCGCCATACAGATAGCAAATGCCTGCACCAGCACCGCATCCGGCGCTGGTTGCTCCGCAATATGCCGACAAACTGCCAATGCCGGTTTTCAGGTGGATTGTTACCAGATTGGACACCACCAGCGCCCGATACAACGCCTCCTGGGTCATTCCCATCTCCCGGGCATAGACGATCACCGGGATGGATGCGGTCATGCCCTGGTTGCCGCTGCCGGAGTTGATGACCACAGGCAGCTCACAGCCGCACATTCTGGCATCGGACCCCGCAGCTGCCCAGGCCTTTGCCCGGTTCTGAATGCAGTTGCCATAGGATTTCAACAGGATTTTGCCGATGGTTGCGCCGTAGCTTCCATCCATCCCCGCCTGGGCAATGGCCATATTGTAGTCAATCTGCCGCTGGAGGACCTCCTGCACATCGGGAATCTCCACCTCGTCGGCAAACTGGACAATGTGCTCCACATCCAGCAGCTTCCGGTTTTCCGGCGCCTGCACCAGATCGTCCTGAAACGGCACCTCCAGCAGCACGGTATCGTCCTTTTTCACGCTGACCACATTGGTATGGTGTCCAATGATCCGAGCGTAGGCGCTGTTTACTCCATGATAAGCCGTCACTTGAATGTCAAAGGGGCAGTTGGCTGTGGACTCGGAGATTTTGACCTCCACCTGCTCCAAATATGCATCCAGCTCCTTCAGCTGTTCCTCCGTCACCCCGGAGATAACCTCCAGCTCCTGATCCGCATCGCCGCAGCACAGGCCCACTGCAACCGCAACCTTCAGTCCCTTCCGCCCTCCGGTATGGGGAACAATAACGGACTTTACATTCTTAATGATGTTGCCGCTGACGCAAAGCTCCACCCGCTCCGGCAGGCTTCCCAACGCCTTTCTCGCCAGCGCGCCGGCATAGGCCACCGCAATGGGTTCGGTACAGCCCATTGCAGGCAGCAGCTCTTCCTTGAGGATGTCTACATAGGCGTCATAGATTGTTTTCTCCATGTGAAAGCACTTCCTTACAGCTGAATGGCACTGTCATAGCCGGTGCGAACGGCAGTGCGGACGTTATTGGCCTTAACACAGTCGCCAATGGGGAAGAATTCCCCTGCAATCATGCGGAATGCCTCTGCCTGGTCCTTCTGGGGCACCATACCCGCAGAAAGTACCACGGTATCCGCCTGAATGCTGTGCTCGCCCTCCGCATCCACATAGGTGATCCCGTCTTTGGTGATCCCGGTACAGCGTGCTCCGGTATGAGCATCCACACATTTTTCGATTTCCTTGGTAATGGCAGTTCTGGGAATGGCGCAGGATGCCGCAGCCAAGGTATCGGTCATTTCCACCAGGCTGACCTCTTTGCCAGCCTCCTGGGCGAGATACACTGCCGTCTCGCAGCCCACATCGCCGCCGCCCAGAACGGCAATCTTCCGGCCAATGTCCTCGCCTGCCTTGATTTTCCGATAGGCTTCCTCTGCGGTTATCACATTGGCTCCGTCTACACCGGGAATGGGAGGCACCAGCGCCTTTGCGCCCACTGCCGCCATGACCACATCCGGCTCCAGCGACTCCACCAGCTCCACTGTGGCCTCGGTATTCAGCCGAACCTCCACGCCGGTTTTCTCCACCATATGGATCAGATAATCCATGAACTTGCACAGATCCCGCTTAAAGGGTACCTGACGGGAGAAATTCAGCTTACCGCCCAGGACGCTGTTCTTTTCCAGCAAAATGACCTCATGGCCCCGCTGCTTTGCCGTAATGGCAGCCTCCATGCCAGCCGGTCCGCCGCCGATAATCACCACCCGCTTGGTTTCCTCCTTGGGCGGCACCAGCACAGGAAGCCGCGCCTCTCTGCCCACGGTGGGGTTGACGGAACAGCCGAAGGTTGCCGCACGGCGATAATCCAGGCAGTGGAAGCACTTAATACAGGGGATGATCTCGTCCTCCCTGCCCTTTCTCGACTTATTCACCAGCGCTGCATCGGCAATGGTGCCCCGCGCCATGGCGACAATGTCCGCCTTTCCGGCAGCCAGCGCGGCCTCAATATCCTGGGGCTGCTGATAAGCGCCAAGGGTCAGGATCGGGATATGAATCTTGCCGGACTTCTTCACATACTCCGCCAGATAGGTGTTGTGTCCTGGCAGCAGGAAGTTGTTGGGGTGCATAATGTGTTCGGTGTCCGTAAAGAAGCTGCCTGCGGAGATATGGGCAATGTCGATTTTATCCTGCACCATCTCCAGGAAGGCCACACAGTCGTCGGGGGTAAAGCAGTCGTCGCCACCCAGCTCCGAGCCGGAAATCCGGTATTCAATCAACAGCTTCTTCCCCACCCGCGCCCGAATGGCATCCAGAATCATAATTGGGAACTTGGCGCGGTTTGCAAGACATCCGCCGAACTCATCGGTACGGGTATTGAACTTAGGGGACAGCATCTGGCTGAGAATCAGGCCGTGGCCGCCGTGAATCAGGATCATATCAAAGCCGCATTTCAGGGCATTCTCCGCCGCGTCGGCATAGATGGACGCAATGCTCTCCATGGCAGCCTTGTCCAGAATCTGCGTGCCCTCCTCGCCGTTGACGGAATAGCTCACCAGCTGCCCCTTGTAGTTTCGGCCGTGGTAGGAAAAGCCCAGCAGCTCCAGCGAAGCCTTGGCCCCATAAAAATGGATGGCATCGGTCAGGTGATTCCAGAACCGGTGATTCTCCGGGTCGAAGATATTCTCATGGGCGTGGACGTTATCATACTCCTGATAGATATCCATATTCTGCGCCGAAACCGTAATGTTGGCGGAGCCGCCCCGTGCCTTATTGGCATAGTAGGCCACCACATGGTCGTTGGGGTACCCCTCTTTTCCGTAAAGAAGATGGGCGCCTGCCGGTGCCGACCAGATTCGGTTTTTAAACGTTACGCCCCCAATGGTAATGGGGGAAAACATATGAGGATATTTGGTTTTCATGCTACCGCTCCTTCTTACATCACAAAATAGCTAATGCAGCAGGCCAGCAGAATCAGCACCGCGCCAATCAGCACCAGTGCCCAGACAAAGCGAATGTGCGGAAAACGCCCCGCCCACAGCTTCATCTTCTGCCGTCCCAGCCGTCCGCTGAGCAAAAATACCGCCGCCAGCAGCCAGATAATCGCTCCCACAAAGGCGCTCAGCCGCCATAGGCTCCCGCCCAGGCTTCCGCCCAGCAGGCTCCGAACGCCGGCAATCAGGGTCAGCACCAGGAAAATCCCCAGTGCAAATCCCACAATCAGCGCCAGTTCCTTGATGATCTGCTTCGTCTGTTTCATCCGCTGATCCGATCTAAGTTGTGGCAGGCTGCAAAATGTCCCGGCTCCACTTCTCTCAGCTCGGGCATTTCGTGGGCGCACCGCTCCGTTGCAAACTTACAGCGGGTACGGAACCGGCAGCCCTCGGTTGCACCTGCAACAGCCGCCTCGCCCTGTACGGTTTCCGCCTCCCGTTTCCGCTCCAGTGCCGGATCCGGAATGGGAATGGCAGAAATCAGCGCCTGGGTATAGGGGTGGAGCGGGCTGGCATACAGCGCCTCAGAGGATGCCGTTTCCACCACCGTGCCCAGATACATCACCACAATCCGGTCCGAAATATGCTTTACCATGGCCAGATCATGGGCAACAAACAGATACGTCAGGCCTTTCTCCTTCTGGAGCTGAATCAGCAGATTGACCACCTGGGCCTGAATGGATACGTCCAGCGCAGAGATTGGCTCGTCGAGCATAATGAACTCCGGCTCCACCGCCAGTGCCCGTGCAATGCCGATTCTCTGCCGCTGACCGCCGGAAAACTCATGAACAAACCGGCTGGCATGGGATTCGTTGAGTCCCACGGCATTGAGGTAATAGTAGATCTTCTGGAGCCGTTCCTTCCGATCCTTGGCCAGGTGATGAATATCAATACCCTCTGCAATGATATCCGCCACAGTCATCCGGGGGTCCAGGGAGGAATAGGGATCCTGGAATACAATCTGTGCCTGCTTTTTAAAGGCATATTTCTCACTGCGGGACATCTGATGCACGTCCTTGCCCCGATAAAGCACCTGTCCGTCGGTTTTATCGTACAGGCCCAGAATAATTCGCCCGCAGGTGGTCTTACCGCAGCCGGATTCCCCCACCAGGCCCACCGTCTCCCCCTCGTAGATATCAAAGGATACGTTGTCCAGTGCCTTTACTACCTCTTTATGGCCGGTATTAAAATACTTTTTCAGGTTTTTCACCTGGACCAGAGGCTTCTTTTCCGTCTCCATGGTCAGACCTCCTTTCCTGCCTGTTCATCAAAGTCGTTGATGCCCGCTACCTTCGGCGCCATTTCATGATGGAGCCAGCAGGCCGCCGCATGCTTTCCGCCAAACTCCGTCACCTCCGGCATTTCCTTTTCGCAGATGGGCATGCAGTATTTGCAGCGCTGCGCAAAGGGACATCCGGCAGGCGGTGCAATCAGATCCGGCGGCGTTCCTTCAATGGAGTCCAGTTCTTCCTTCTTGTCGCCGTCCAGCCGCGGAACCGCCCGCAGCAGCGCCTTGGTATAGGGATGCCGCGCCCGATAGAAAATATCCTCACTGGTGCCCTTTTCCACAATCACGCCGCTGTACATGACGAAAATCCGCTCTGCAATGCTGGCTACTACGCCCAAATCGTGGGTAATCATCAGAATGGAGGTATGGTTCTCCGTTTTCAGCTGCTTGAGGAGCTTGATGATCTGGGACTGAATGGTCACATCCAGCGCCGTCGTAGGTTCATCGGCAATCAGCAGCTTGGGCTGGCAGGCAAAGGCAATGGCGATCATCACTCTCTGTCGCATGCCGCCGGAAAACTCATGGGGATACTGATCCACCCGCTTCTCCGCATTGGGAATACCCACGTCCTTTAGAAGCTTTACCGCCTCTTTTTTTGCTTCCTTCCTGCTCATCTTCCGATGGTACAGCAGATTCTCCATGATCTGCTTTCCAACGGTCATGGTGGGGTTCAGGGACGCCAGCGCATCCTGGAAGATGATCGAGGCCTGTCCGCCCCGGTAGCTCCGCAGCTCCTTTTTGCTCATGGCAAGAACATCCTTGCCGTCAAAGGTGATAGAGCTTCCCTCCCGAATTTCGCCGGGTGCCTGAATCAGCCGCAGGATGCTTTTTCCGGTGACGGATTTGCCGCAGCCGGATTCTCCCACCAGTGCAACGGATTCCTCATAGCCGATATCCAGATTAACGCCGCGCACGGACTGCACATCGCCCTGATAGGTATGATAGCAGACCTTCAGGTCCTTAATTTCAAGTAGATTACTCATGTTGTCCTCCCCTTACTTCCGGAACTTGGGGTCCAGCGCATTTCTAAGGCCGTCGCCCAGCAGGTTAAAGGCAAGCACCATAATGCAGAGCACCAGTGCCGGGAAGATCAGCTGATTCACATGGGAATTCATCACAGCCTGACCGTTGGAGATCAGCAGTCCCAGGCTGATGGAGGGCGCCTTCAGGCCCAGACCAATGAAGCTGAGGCCAGCCTCCTGGAAGATGTAGCCAGGAATTGCAGTGGCAACCTCCAGGATCAGGATGCCCATGATATTGGGCAGCAGGTGACGGATAATGATCTTCATTGGCCGCTCACCCAATGCCTCTGCCGCCATGACATACTCGGATTCCCGGAGCTGCATAATCTGGCCACGAACCACCCGGGCTGTCTGGCACCAGGAAGCAATACACAGCGCAATCAGCAGAGAAACGGCGCTGTTGCCCATGGCGATCATAATCAGGATGGTCACCAGCAGGCTGGGAATGGCCGTGATAATCTCCAGAATCCGCATCATAATTTCATCCACAATGCCGCCGAAATAGGCCATGATGCTGCCGTAAAGACATCCCACCACCACCTGAATGGCCGTACAGCTCAGGGCCACCAGGAAGGATACCCGGGTGCCCACCCAAAGGCGTGAAAACAGGTCGCGGCCCAGGGAATCGGCGCCCAGCCAGAACTGTGCACTCATCCCGGCATTTTTATACTGGGGCGCAGAGGTAACATAGTCATAGCCCCGGATATAGGGTCCGATGATGACCATAATCAAAAACAGGAACAGTACAAACAGGGAACCCATGGCGATTTTATTCTTTTTCAGTCGCCGCCAGGCATCCTTCCAATAGGTCACCGGCTCCCGTACCAGCTGATCGCTCTGGGATTTCCGGTTCTGAATGATCTCAAAATCCTCAGCTCTGAGGGTCGTTTTTGTCGCTTCCATTATCGTTTCCCTCCTTGAATCCGGATTCTGGGATCTACCACCGTATAGAGGATATCCGTCAGGAATACCACCACAATAAACAGCGCCGCAATGAACACCGTTTCGCCCAATACAATCGACAGATCATTGGCCGATACCGCCTCGATATAGTAGGCGGCAATGCCGGGAATGGAGAAGATTTTTTCAATGATGAAGGAGCCAGTAATGCAGGTTGCCATGGATACCGGCAGCCGGGTCACAATGGGAATAAAGGAGTTGCGCATAATATGGCTCCAGACAATTTTCGGTTCCGAAAGCCCCTTGGACCGGGCGGTAAGAATATAGTCCTGATCCAGCACGTCCAAAATTGAGGTTTTCAGCAGTCGCGAGTAGGTGGCAATGTGCAGCAGTGCGCCGGACAGCATGGGGAGAATGGTGTACTTCCAGCCGCCGAACCACAAATCCTTGCCGGAGGGCCAGCCAATGACCGGGAACCATTTCAGCGTACCGGCAAAGTATTTTTGGAATACCAGACCCAGTACCAGCTCCGGCACGCTCATCAGCAGCACCGCAAACACCACAATCACCCGGTCTATCCAGGTATCTCGCTTTACCGCCGCAATCACGCCTAAGAACAGTCCCACCAGCACGCCAAAAATCAGAGACTGGAGGCCCAGCCGTGCCGATACCGGGAGCTTTTCCCGGATGATGTCCTGAAGCGTCTGGCCCTCATAGACCACAGACTCACCGAAATCACCGTGGAGCATTCCCTTCATGGTAATCACGTAGCGCTGCATCAGGGGCTTATCCAGGCCGTATTTTGCGTACATGGCATCTCTGGAGGCCTGCGGAAGCGACATGGTTCTGGAAACCAGCGGATCTCCAGGCGCCGCGGCTGTCAGGAAAAATGTTGCCGTGGCAATGAGAAACAGCGCCAGCAGCAGTTCCAGGAACCGCCGAACAATATATTTTATCATAAGTAACAGCTGCCTTTTCTATAGAGTTTTGGCAATATGCAGTCAGGCAGGGGTCGCCCCCTGCCTGATGGTGCTCGGACCGTTGATCCGATCTTACTTTTCGATATATGCGTGACTGAAATCAAACTCAGGACCAAAGTTGGTGTAGTAGATTCCCTTCACATAGGTCTGCTGGAAGAACTTGATGTCAGTGAAGTACAGGGGGCCAACACCAGCCTCCTCCAGGATCGTATCTTCGATCTCATGGAACATCTCAGCCTGCTTGGCGGCATCGGTAATGCTGGTAACCTGCTCCAGCAGCTCGTTAACATGTTCATTGGTATAAACACCGGTGAGGTACTTCAGGCCGTAGGGCACATTGACAACGAACAGATAGTTATAAGGGCTTGCGCCGCCTTCCCAGCCGTTGACGCCCACGTCATAGTCCATCTGCTGCTGGCGCTCCTCAGCGTCGGTGGTCACATCCACATTCACCTGGATGCCCAGCTTGTTCTGCCAGGTCTGTGCCAGGTACTCGGCCTGGGTCTGCCGTGCCACGTTGTCGGCTTCAACCACAAAGTCAATGGTCACTGCGCTGAGGTCGGTATCCTTCCCCAGCTCCTCCAGGCCCTTCTGGAACAGCTCCTGCAGGGCTTCGTCGGTGGAATACTGTGCCTGCAGATCCTTGACCAGGCCCTCGCCAGCGGTGTTATAGGTTTCGCCGCCGCAGGTAACCGCGGAAGGAACATAGGTGTAGGCAGGCTCATAGCGGCCCCAAACGGTGTCGCACAGCTCCTGACGATCAACTGCCAGAGACAGTGCCTGACGGATGTTGGCATTGCCCATCAGACCGGACTTACCGCCGTTCTCAATGGCAAACACCAGGAAGTCGGAATAAGCGCCGACCTTGTTCACATAGTCGATCTTACCGTCGGCAGCCTGTGCTTCCCAATCTGCGCCGTAGTCGTCGTTGTAGGGAACGATGTCCAGCTGCTGGGCGTCAAACAGCGTTGCCTGGGTGGAATGCTCTGCCACATACTGCATGGTAACGGTGTCCAGCTTTACGTTGGCTGCATCCCAATACTTGTCGTTCTTCTCCAGGGTCACGCTGTTTTCCTTGACCCAGGAGGTCACCTTAAAGGGTCCGTTAAAGACCATCTCGTCAACATTGGTGCCATAGGTGGAGGTTGCCTTGTCAATCACATCCTGACGGCAGGGATAACCGGCACGATAGGCAATATAGTACAGGAACTCAGAGTTGGGAGACTCCAGGGTGTATTCCACGGTGTTATCGTCCACAGCCTTCACGCCCAGCTCAGAAGCGTCGCACTCGCCGTCGTAGTAAGCCTGTGCATTCTTAATGGGCAGGAACTCGGTGGTGGAATAGCCGTTGTCGGGATTCAAGGCCCGCAGCGCTGCATCCACATACTGCTGTGCCACAACCTTCTCGCCGTCGCTCCAGTAATTCTCACGGAGATGGAAGGTGTAGGTCAGGCCGTCGTCGGACACATCATAAGACTCGCAGCCATCCTCTACATAGGTATCCTTGTCGTTTTCATCGGTTACAATCCGCAGAAGGCTTGCCTGGGACTGGGTTACAATCTGATACTCGCCGGTCCAGGAGGAGGCGTTGGGATCCAGGTTGTTGACCGTGCCGCTCAGGAGAATATTGAGGTTCTGGTCGCCGGATGCAGCCGTCTGTGTTCCTGCGGCACTGCCGGAGGCCGATGCAGCAGCACTGGCGCTTCCGTCATCGGAGCCGCAGGCAGCCATAGAAAGTACCATTGCTACGCTTAGTGCAAGGGCTGCCAACGATTTGAGCTTCCATTTCATTTCTTCATCGCTCCATTCATGATAGTTTGGCTTTCGCCGGTAAATCATCCGAAAAAGCGGGAACACCCTCCCGATTTTCCGTTTCCTTCATCGCAGAGACGGCATATGCAACCGCTGTTCCGCTTTGATGCACCCATTATATAGTCTCCCAATCTGTTTTGCAATCCTTTTTATGAAAGGGCGCCGTCACTTTCTGAAACTCTGTCGCCGTTTTATTCCATTTATTTGTGTTTATACGCCAAATTGTCACCGATTCTTCCTGGATTTTTTACAGTTTCTTTGCATTTTTCGTCATTATCCCCTTATTCCCATTTGTTTTATATGTTATTATAGTGATTTCTCCGATTTTGCAGTATTCAAAATATCCCCTTGCATAACCGGCCCATTTCGCCCCTAAAATTCGCATACTGCGAATGATAACCCCAAACTTACCTGTTTTTCCATGTTCACAAACTGTTTTATTTTCATTCAAACCCGTGTCATAGTCCCCGGATATACTAAAGCCATCAAAAGGATACAGCAAGGCAGCAGGCACAGCATGTGCTTTATATAGATTTTTTCATGTTTTTCATTTCTCCTCTTTCTCCTTACATAAGGAAATCGGACCGTCCAGTCAGACGGCCCGATTTCTTTTTATAAGCGCAGGTGATACGACGGTCAGACGCCGCTGCAAGGCTCCGCAGAATCGTCACTGCGCAGCTCTACCACCTGGGGATGCTTTGATACCTGGGTATACGTTGTGGTATCAATATAGATGCGCTCTGCCCGAAGCAGCGCTTCCCGCAGCACCTGTACCGACGCTCTGGCCATGGGGATTTGCTCCAGTGGATCAATCACTTCATCCACCGCACCGCAAAGCACCGTATACATCTTTTTATAATCCGTCATTTCATTCATCCTTCCCATGCCCAGCCCGACTTTTTTCTCTGCCGGATGGTGTGATTCCGCCGAATGGATTACAGAGTTCCGCAAGAAGAAGCCAATACTGTAAATTTCAAACATTTTCTGATATTTTTCGGCTGAATTCCCCATTTCTTTCTTCGATCTACAACCCAATGGTAGCACACATAGCCTATTCTGTCTACACTTTTCGGATATTCTAAA
>CAVEIY010000026.1:0-17983 GCA_963615825.1 Flexilinea sp. | reverse complement strand
TCATGGGCTGGGCCTTGATGACCGCTTCCGGCATAATGGTGTAGGAAACGCATTTTGGCTGCTTTTTCTGGAATTTCACCGTGGCGTTGGCATACTGCTCGTTCTCATAGCGCTCACCGTTCAGGTTCACCATCAAGCCCTCGGGCCGGTTGCCGTGGGGACGGAGCGCCGTGTTGATGAGGGGCGTTTTTCCCGTTGCTTCGGCGTATTCCACCGTCAGCGCGTCACAGGGCATCACCAGAGAGCCGGTGATGTTCAGCCAAATGTCGTCATAGCGCACCGGAACGCCCGCTTCCTTGCACAACTCAAAGCCGTCGCCGGTATAGGTGTTAATGGCATGGGCAAACCGGGGCAGATAAGCGTCCGCATAATCCGGCTGAGCCTTCTTCAGTGCATCACTCATCAGCAGGCTTCCCGCCGCTACCAGACAGACCTTACAGAAAATATCCACATCGCCGCCGGGGTCCTGGGCATGAACACCGATGATGTCGCCATTCTCGTTCTGAATCAGCTTCTTGGCAGGCGTTTCGGTGAGCACCGTAACCCCCAGCTTTTCCGCATACTCGAACAGGTGATCCATAATAAACTCACCTGCATTGTGGAAGGCGGGGGAGGGAGGGCACAGGCTCTTGGTATCCACCACCAGTCCTGTATTGCCGCCCATGCCGCTGCCGGGCATTCCGGTACCGGCCTGCATAAACTCCGGCTCATCACCGCCGGGCGCAGGCATCTCCCCGGGCATGGGCATTTCCTCGTCTCCATCGGGCATGGGCGGAGGACCGCCGGGACCGCCACGGGCTTCCGTCAGCTCAAACTTTTCTTCCACCGGTGCAAAGGTGGAAAGCCAGTCAAAGAATTTGGGCATGGCATGGAGGGCCTTTCGTACCAGCTCATGGTCGAGATGATCGCCATTCTGCTCCAGGGTCTGGGCAATCTTTTCCTCCACCACCGGCTTGGCACCGGCATCCAGCGCCCATTTGGTGTCAAAGAACTGGAGCGGTCCTGCCACATGAATGGCACCGCAGCCGGTCCGCTTGGCCTTTTCCAGCACCACGACCTTTTTGCCGGTTTCTGCAATCCGGCAGGCCGCGATCATACCGGAACCGCCTGCACCGATGATGACCGCATCGGCCTCCAGCTTTTTCGGGGCATGAGGCTCCATGGGCTTGGGGAGATGCTCGGAATCATAAATGGCCTCCATGGGACATTTTTTCACACATTTTCCGCAGCTGATGCACTTACTCTGATCAATCCGGGTCTGCTCGCCGTCATAATAGGGCGCGCCTACGGGACAGGCCCGGTAGCAGTAGGAGCAGCTGCAGCAATCCTGATTTACAACTAATTTCATGCGGGTTCAACTCCTTCTATTTCTAAACACTGTTATTATCCTAACATAATTTTTGCAGGGGAACCAATGCCTTTTTCATGTGTGCGCCATTACATAAAGGTAATGGAAAAAGCAAAAACAGAGACACTGCCTAAAACAGTGCCTCCGATTTGTACAGTCCGGCAAATGGGCGAGCCGGGCTGAAACATGCCGACATGGTTTGATCGGGAGTTTGATTGGAATAGGAGAATACACAAATGACCCATGCCGCATCTATCCCTCCGTACTTGAGGAATCTATTCTTATGCTATCACACCGGCTTTCCCTTGTCCAATGCCGAAGCGGCATGGTGATATAGCACCGGGGTAATGCCATTACGCTAAGGTAATGTTTATCGCCCAAATCGGAATGACGCTTTCCGGGCCATCTATGATACAATGAATTCGCAATGTTTTCACGCTAACAATCGAAACGAATCATAGAACGGAGGAACTAATTATGGATAAATCCTGTGACGTACTGGTATTGGGCGGCGGCGGTGCCGGTCTGACTGCGGCAGCACGAATTGCTACCCTTTCCGATTTGAAGGTTACGGTGCTGGAAAAGGCGGATTTCCTGGGCGGCGGCGCCATTCAGGCCGGCGACTACCGGGTTTATAACAGCCAGTGGCAGAAGGAGCGCGGCCTGGACGACAAAATGGAGGAGGATCTCCTCAAATACATGGACGACACGAACTGGATGCTGGATGCAAAGCTGGTGTCCAACACGTTCTTTGCCACCGGGCGCTTTTTCGACTGGCTGTGCACCTTCTCCCCGGATGTGGCCGATCACTACGAGCCGGGCCGGTATATTTTTGATATGCCGGATCAGGGACCCATTGTTCCTGCCTACAAATCCACTGGACGGGCCAGAGGCGGCACCTATGCGGCAAAGCTGCTGATTGCCCAGTGCAAAAAGCTGGGGGTGGAGCTGCTGACCAAGACTCCCGTTAAAGATGTTCTGGTGGAGGACGGTAAAATCGTCGGCGCAGTTGCCGAGCATGAGGGCGAAACGTTCACCATCTCCTGCCGGGCCTGTATTCTGGCCACCGGCAGCTGGATCAACAATCAGGAGATTCTGGAGAAGGCCAATCCCAAGTATGCCAAGATTGATCCCGGCCCCATTGTAAAGGGCGGCCATCGCAGCGCTGCCTACACCGGCGACGGCATTGCGCTGGCGAAGAAGGTGGGCGCGTTCCTGGATTATGACAGCTTTGTGCTGCGGCTCATGGGACCTCTGGCCATGATGCCCGGCCAGACCATCTCCTCCATGAGCAATCATCCCTATGCCCTGGAGGTCAACTTGAACGGCAAGCGCTGGACCTGCGAGCCGTCTCAGGTGCGTATGGGCGTATTCCGCTCCGGCCATCTGCTGGCCGAGCAGCCCGAGGGCATTTCCTATGTGGTATTCGATCGGAACACCCTGGAGGCCGCTGCCAAGGAGGCCAAGGAGCATCCCGGCACCGGCTACGGTGGCTTCTTCGGCCATCCCAGCTTCCCGGAGGATCCCATGGCCGACCTGATGGACACCATTGCAGGCAAGGCAAAGATGCCCTTTGGCCCTCCCTCTGAGGACGGCAAGCCCAAGGAAGCCCCCAAAGGCGAGAAAAAGGAGGAAGGTGTCACCGATGGCGCGGCCCCCATGCAGGGCATGAACAAGCTGTTCCGTGCGGAGACCATACCCGAGCTGGCGGAAAAAATGGGCGTTCCCGTGGATGCCCTCACCAAGACCATCGAGGATTATAACAGCTACTGTGAAAATGGTTTTGACGAGGAGTTCTTCAAGCCTGCCAAGAATCTGGTGCCCCTGACCGGCCCCTATTTTGCCCTTCGCTGCAATCTGGGCACGGATGGTGCCTTCGGCGGCGTGAAGGTCAATCCCGATATGCAGGCCTATAAGGACGGCGGCGGACTGGTAGAGGGCTTCTATGTGGTGGGCGATTTTGCTTCCGGCCGGTTTATTAACGACCTGGGCTTTAAGCGCCAGATCGTCAATGACTTGAGCTGGGCCTTTGCCAGCGGACTGATTGCGGGCGAGAGCGCCGTAGCGTACCTGAAGTAAATTTGGATACTTTGTGAAAAAGCCCCATGGAACGAAAGCTCCATGGGGCTTGGCGATACAGAAATCAATATAGATATCGCCGGGTTGAGAGAAAACGATTGCCAATACCTAAGTTGATGAGAAATCTTCTCCGGCAAATCAGAAGGCTTACAACGATCAATGGTCGCGCTGCGCTGGACAACCCGCTTTTGCTGCATCTGTAAGCATTGCAAGCGCAGCGCGGAGGCCCTTTTGCCGGGTATCCGAAAACTCATTTTCCAGCCCCAGCTCCTGCAGCAGCTCCAGATTTGCATTTGCGGCCTCCTGCACCGGAAGATCCGAGAGTAAATCCTGCAAGAGCAAAAGCACACCCTTAATGATAAACGTATCGCTGTCTGCGTCAAAGAAGAAGTGCCCGTCTTTGGTGTAGCAGTGAATCCACACCTGACTTTGACATCCCCGAACCAGATGGTCGGGGGTTCTTTTTTTCTCCGGATAGGGTGGAAGATAGCTGCCCAGCTCCATGAGATAGGAATATCGCTCAAAGCCGTCCTCCAGCTCGGAAAACTCCTCCTTTAGACTGCCAAGACGCTGCTCCAATTCAGCCATGCCCTCGCCTCCTCACGTTAGGCCGCTGCTTGGTCAAAAGTCCCGTTACCCGCTGCATGGCGGAGAAGAAGCGCTCCAAATCTACCTCTGTGTTGTAAAACGCCGGAGAAACCCGGACGGTACCGCTGACCCCAAGCGCAGCAAGATACGGCTGGGCGCAGTGGGATCCGGAGCGCACGGCAACCCCCAATTCGCTGAGCAGCCGGGCCGCATCATAGCAGCTGCATCCGTCCAGGCAGAAGCTCAGGCAGCCTGCCATTTCTCCTGCGCCTAGCAAATGCACCTGCGGAAAATCCAATAGCTTTTGCCGTATTTGCTCCAATAGCAGAGATTCCCGCCGAGAAATTGCCTCGATTCCGATGGATTCCAGATATCGCACCGCAGCGCCAAGCCCAATGTTCCCGGCGATATTGGGGGTGCCTGCCTCCAGTCGATAGGGAAGCTCGTCATAGGTGGAAGCTGTTTCTCCTATACAGAATTCATTTTGAAATGCAAGTAGGATAAAGCGGAACATGTTGCTGGACATGGGCGAAACCGCACTGCCGCATCGTCGCTGACCGACAAAATATTGTGGATGGAATCTGTCATCGAAATTCCGGTGAAAATGCATCGGCGAGGCACTGCTTGTGTTCAGTGCCTCGCCAAAGCTTTGAGATGATGCCTTGCAGCGTACAGATTGTAAGGTAAATTGTAAAGGAGAATACACAATGGCTGCTCCGGCACATCTCTCAATTCCACACATTCGGAATCTGAAGCTATGGTATCACATAGTCTCCGCTGCGTCCAATGCGCAAACGGCATATGTGTATACCGTTTGCGTAATAGTTAGAAACTCGAACCGTTAGGATTTGCCGAAATGGAGCGTATTTTGTACGCTGGTCTAATTTGGGGCGCAATGTTTGTTTTGGCGCACATAGGCTTTTTCAATTCCGGTGCAGTAAAATATGTTCCGAAAATGTCTTGGGCAACACCGCACAAATGCTTCTGCGGATTCTGACGGATCTTTTTCGCCAGAAACTTGTTTGTAAAACTTTGAAATACACAGAGTATTCCTGCGGTTTTACACCTTTTTCTGACGAAAAATCTCTCGTCAGACGCTCTTGCCGATTTGTGCAGTATTGCCCTTGAAAATGTAGGAGGTTCAAAGCAACATGTCCATCGCGCTCTCTCTGTTCGGCATTTTCTTCGGTCTGTTTCTGCTGATCGTGCTGACCTATAAGGGCCTGCACGTGTCGTGGGTTTCCATTCTGGTTGCCATTCTCATTATGGTCACCAGCGGACTCGCCATTACAGACACCTGGAATAATGCCATCACCGCCGGTATTGCAAACATTGCCGGAACCATGATCCCCATCTACGTTGCCGGCGCTACCTTCGGCAAGCTCCTGTCCTGCACCGGTGCCGCCGAGTCCTTTGCTTCCACCATTCTGAAGCTGGCAAAGAACTGGTCCGCACAGGCTCGCCGGATGTTTGCGGCTCTGCTGATTATCTTCATGGGCATTCTTATGTCCTATGCAGGCATCGACAACTTCGCAATTCTCTTTACCCAGATTGCCATTGCCGCCAGCCTGATGAATGAGGTTGGCATTCCCCGTCGGTTTATCTGCGTTCTGATTATCCTCGGCTCCACCACCGGCGGTATGCTCCCCGGCACCCCCAACGTCATCAACATTTGGGGCGCACAGAATCTGGGCACCACCGCCATGGCTGCTCCCATCCTGGGTGTTGCCGGTTCTGCCTTTATCATTGTGCTCTCTCTGCTGGGCCTGCGCCGTATGTGGGAGAAGGACATTGCAGGCGGCGCTGTGTTTGAGTACGGCCCTCTGGCTGCCGCGAACTTCGACAAGGATCAGCTGCCCCCGTGGTTTTTCCTGCTGATTCCTGTGGCAATCATCTTTGTCTGCTATAATATCCTCGGTATCAGCGCGTTCTTTGCGCTGCTGGTCGGCCTGGCAGTTGCCTGTGTCCTGCTGTTCCCCTATCTGCCCAAGAAGGCTGCGGAAGAAGGGGAGAAGGAGCACGGCGCCTTTATCGCCCGGCTGAACACGCTGGTGGATTCCTTCAACGGCGGCATTGAGCTGGCAGGCATTCCTGCGATTATCATCATCAACCAGGCCCTGGGCAACCTGATTGCGGAAACCCCGGCCTTCACCTGGTTCTGCGATCTGTTCAGCAATGTATCCGGTTCTCCGGTGGTGCTGTTTATGATCGTGTCCATTCTCATCATCGGCGTATCCGCGTCTCCCTCCGGCATGTTTGTCATGTACAACCTGGCAAACTCCCTGTTTATCCCGGTGCTGGGGCTGGATGTGGCATTCGCACATCGTGCCATCGGCTTTGCCGGTGCGGTATTGGACACCGTACCCTTTGGCAACATGGTTGTTTCCCTGCTGCTGCTCACCGGCATCAAGCAGAAGGACGGCTATCCGCCCATTGGCTTTGCAACCGTCGGCGTTACCTTCCTGGCCTGCGTATTTGTTACGGTGCTGGCCCTCTGCGGTATCCGCTGATCCCATACATAGAACAAAAAAGGAACCACCCACACGGGCGGTTCCTTTTTGTTATAAATGCTCCCGATTGGCGGGGCTGTTTCCCATGCTTTTTCCCAGGGCCATAGCCTTCATGGAGAGCATGCAGGAAAATACGGCCTCTCCATCGGTCATATCCATCCCCAGAATCTCCTGACATTGCTGGATTCGGTAGCGCACCGTGTTCTTATGGATATAAAGCTCCGCGGCGGTTTTTGCCGTATCCATACCGCAGCTGAAATACGCGCCCAGGGTAGCAAAAAGCTCCGTATGGTTTTCCTGATCGTATTTTTGCAGCTGCCGTAGCTCCGGCGAAATCATGGCGTTCAGGCTTCTTCCGCAGCGAATCCAGTGCTCCACCAGCAGCGCCCAGCGGAATTTCTTGTAATAACAGACAGTTTGATGCTCGTCCAGCACCAGATTCATCCGCATGGCCTCCGCCGCTTCTTCGTAGTGGTACTTGAGCAGCCGGATGTCGTCAAAGCGCTCGCTGACGCCGATATCCAGGGTATCTGACGGCAGCTTCGGCATGATTGTATCGAGACATAGCGCCTGTCCGGTGAGAATGCACACCACGCCGCCCTCATAGATCATCGGTTTGCAGAAATGGAACACCGCAAGCTGATCTAAGATTCCCTTGAGACTCATGCCGGTGCCCTGATGTCCGCGCTGCCGGAGACAAATCACCCATAGATGTCCGTCCTGCTTCCAGTTCATGTTTTCCAGGGATTCGGAAAGCAGCTCGTCGGAGACCTCAACGCCGTCCATCAGCATAAAGAACACGCTGTCCAGAAAACGCTTGCCCGTGGCGTGCCGTTCTGCTCCGCGGCAGAGCTTTGCCATGAACATCTCCCCGAACAGGGAAAACAATGCCTCATCCTCCGGGACAATGGGACGGACGCAATCTGTTAAAACCAGCAGTCCAAAGTTCATGCGGTTTTTGGACAGGGGCATGACTCGGATCCGTCCAAACAGCGCGCCCTCCACATAATGCGGCTCCAGCTGCATGGGTACCACTACGCCGTTTTCGTCCACCGGCGGCTTTGCCTGAAGGGCGCGGAAGTTCAGCTTTCCCTGTACAATCCACTGGTCCCACTGCTCGTTGTCAAGCTGAATGTTCTTAGTGTAGCAGCTGATGCCCAGTTCGATGTTCTGGAAAAACATCGGGTTTCCCAGCAGTGCATAGCCCAGCTCCATCATCTCCTGCTCGGAGGAACATCGCTCTATCTCGCCCAGAATTTGAATTGTTTTCACGTCATACATGTTCATTCTCCCTTTGCCGCAAGGAGGGATACTGCTTTGGCAGTATCCCTCCGGCTTTGCAGCATTTAGAAATGCACTAACACTATAGCACACTTTATAAACCCAGAACAATGCAAACTAGGTATAGCATTATAGCAATCGAATTATAGGCTTAGCCATGGCCTCTTTCAAAATCAGCGATAACAATGGCGAACGTGCCAGAAGGGAGTATAGATGTTCTATATGGAACGGATGTTAGCTGTATTCGATTGGATACGACATCGCCCCTGTATTGGCTGTCAAATTCATATCCTGTTCGATATCCCGAAAATATCGGACCAATGTTTGATAAAACACCTTTGCCGACTGCGACATATAGTGATGCTTCCGGGAAACAATCCCCAGTGTGCGGGGAAGCTCCTCCTGCAAGGGCAGCACCCGAATTCGGGCCAGATTCTCCAGCGGAACCCCCTGTTTCATGTCATACAGCGCCAAAGTGGAAATCAGTGCAACGCCGATTCCTCGTTCCACCATAGGACCAAGGACTTCAAACTCGTTGCCGATGAACGCAAACCTGGGCGTTATGCCCCGCTTCTGGAATTGTTCTTCGATATGATCCGGAGAGTCAGAGTCATTGATCAGGATATTTACCCCATCCAGATCTGCGATACTAACACTTTTTTGGAATGTCAACGGATGCTTCGCCGGAACCAAAACAAAGTACTTTTCATGAACCAGCGGCGTCCAGGTGTAATCATGCTCCGAAAACGGCGTAAACGTCAATGCATAGTCCAGCATTCCACGGTCCAGCAGTCGCTGAATCTCCTCGGAACCCGAGCATCTGCGCTGCCGGAATAATACATCGGGGTACTGCTCCATGTGCCGGATGATGAGCTGGTTGATTTGCCGCGCCGCACAGGTGGAAATGGAAACTCTTCCAAGGCTTTGATCCCGCATTTCCTTCATCTGTCTGGAGCCATCGGCCATTTCCCGGATAATTGCCTCCGCATGGGGATAAAAGGCTCTTCCATTCTCGTTCAGCGCAATTCCATTTCCGCTGCGGTCAAACAGCGGAACGCCCAGATGATCCTCCAAGCGGGAAATACAGCGGCTGACCGACGACTGGGCCACATGGAGCGATGCCGCTGCAGTGGTCATGTTTTCCGATCTTGCCACCGCCAGGAAATACTCCAACTGTACAATATCCATCCCGGGCACCAACCTTTCCTGATGTTACCCTTATTTTATCATATTCCATTGGGCACCGCAATCACATGGGTGCGCCATGGCACAATGCCTTTTCTGGATAGCTCTATGCACCTGCTGCATGGGGCTGTTCTACACTATAGCAGCTATGCACTTAGTGCATTGACACATCCCCAATTTATATTGTTGTGCATCGTAAAAGCGAGTAGGATAGAAGCAGTCTACAGAATGATTCTGTGAAATCAACTTGAACGGAGGTTCCCACCATGAAAAAATCATTGGCGCGCATCTTATCCGCTGCACTGCTTCTGGGCCTGTTTGCAGGCTGTGGCAAAGGAGAACCCCAGAGTAGTGAAACCCGTTCTTCCGCTCCAGCCGCAGCTCCGGAGAAAAGCATTTCCAATGAAGTTGCCTCGACCCCAGCCGAAGCCGCTTCTGCGGAACCGGCAGAATTCTCCGCTGCGGAAATGTCGGCGCCAACCGGGGCGGTCATTCCGGCAGAGGAATGTCAGGCCCAGGGCTACCAGGTGAAGTACGGAATGTACGATTTTGAGACCTATGTGGCGCTTCCCCTGACCAACGATGATACGCATCTTTCTTATTGGTTTATGATGCAGCCCTTTATGATGGGCTACAACAATGTCAGCGAGCAGGACTTTACCTATTTCAAGGAGATGGAGGCCAGAACCGGCGTGAAGCTGGATCTGAGGGCCATTTCCATGTTCAGCGTCTCGGAGCAGTTTTCTCTGATGGTCACTTCCGGCGATTATGCCGACATGATCGAGGGTGCTACCGCCTATTACAGCGGCGGCGGGTCCAAGGCCATTGCAGACGGCTTCCTGATGGACATGAATGACTATCTGGATGTGATGCCCAACTATGTGGCATGGCTGGACTCTGACCCAAGCTACCGCCGGGATATCACAACCATGGACGGCGGCATTGCTTATGCGGCGCTGTTTGGAGAAACGGAACGAAATGTCGGCCCTCAGCTCCGCGGTGATTGGCTGGATGCGCTGGGGCTGGAGCTTCCCACCACCTACGACGAATATCACGATGTGCTGACCGCCTTCCAGAATACCTATGGTGCGGGTCTGTGGCTGGACAGCAACGGCGCGCAGCGGAACGACGTCCTCAGCGCAGGCTACAACGTCCACAGCAATAATTCCGATCCAACGGTCCGCCCATTCCGGGTGATAGACGGCGTGGTCGAATATTCCGCCAGAACGGAGGACTACCGGGACTATATCACCATGCTCCACGGCTGGTGGCAGGATGGCCTGATCTATCGGGATTTTCTCAGCCAGCAGAGCGTTTCTTCCCCGGACAGCAGTCTGGTGCTCAACAATAATATCTCCGTCTGGGCCAGCGACAGCGGTACCATGGAGACGTATGATTCCCTGACTGACGACATCGACATCCGTCCCGCTCCGCTGCCTCGGAGAGAACCGGAGCAGACGCTGCATCTATATGATCAGACGGGAAAATGCGGAGACGGCACCTCTATTTCCACTACCTGTGTGGATCCGGAGCTGGCAGCCCGTTGGCTGGACTACTGCTATACCTACGACGGAACGCTCCTCTACGACTATGGCATTGAAGGGGAGGGCCTGACCTTTGACGGAAACGGGAGTCCCATGTATACCGATCTGGTACTCAACAATCCGGACATGATTACCGTTGCCTGCTCTCTGCTCTATTCCAAGTTTGGCGGCGCCGGTGTGGTTGATGCCTATCGCTTTGCACCCGGTTACACCGAAAAGCAGAACCAGGCCATTGCTCTTTGGGTAGAAAATCTGGACACAGACTATGAATTGCCGGGCGCCGTTCAGTTTACCACCGAGGAATCCAGTGAATACAGCACGATTCTCTCTGATCTGGATACCTATGCCTATCAGGCGACGCTGCAATTTATCACCGGCGAACGTTCGATTGATACCGAGTGGGACAGCTATTTGGAGGCGCTGAATTCCCTCAAGCTGGAGCAAATCGAAGCACTGTGTCAGACAGCCTATGACAGATATATGGATGCTTAACAATTGGAGGTTATGATTATGGATCAGCAAGTAAATATGGTCGTAATTGGAGCCGGAGGCGCCGGACTCGCAGCTGCCGTCTCCGCCATGCAGGCAGGTGTAGAGAAAATTCTCGTCCTGGAAAAGAGTCCCTTTGTGGGCGGCAATTCCAGAATGGCCGGCGGACATTTGGTGGTCACGAAAACAGAGGAGAAGCCCGGAACCGTGGGTACTGCGGAGGAAACCTTCCGGGAAGTCATTCGCTT
The DNA here is from genome assembly GCA_963615825.1 of Flexilinea sp. Classification (GTDB taxonomy): domain Bacteria; phylum Bacillota; class Clostridia; order Oscillospirales; family Oscillospiraceae; genus HGM13006. Next base: position 6,711 of record CAVEIY010000026.1, on the reverse strand, counting down.
CCACCACTATGAGCGTGTGGAACCGAAGCTGCTACGAAAATTCCTGGACAATACCCGCGGTACGGTGGATTGGCTGGAGGCATTGGGCTTCCCCTATACCGAAAACGGCAGTGGCATGAAGGACGGAAAATATCCCTTTGGCAATTTCAAGCGGGTGACCTCTTACATGGCAAAGCTGCTTCGGGAAAACGGTAATGAAGTCCTGCTGAATACCGCAGCAACCGGTATTCAGAGAGATGCAGACGGGAAAATTTCCGGCGTTACTGCAAAATCCGCTGATGGCACGGAGCTGAGCTGGAGCACAAAAACCGTGGTCATCTCCACCGGCGGCTTTACCGGGAATTCCAAATTACTGCACAAATACTTCCCGGATGATTACGACGACAATTACTACACCGACGCGCTGCCCCAGGACGGCGACGGCATCGCACTGGCGGAAAGCGCCGGGGCGGCTCTGACCAATTACTGCACCATTGTGAAGGAAAATGCCTATAGCTGTAATTCCCGGCTGGATGCGCCAAACCGGGCAGCCCATCAGGGATGCAGCCTGTGGATCAATGCCCGGGGCGAACGGTTCCACGATGAGAGCGACACCTTCAGCAATGAATCCACCAACTCCCTTGTGCGGCAGCCTGGAAAAATCGGCTATGCACTCTATGATGAGAATGTGCTGTCCACCATGGAAGCCATGCTGGCAGACCACGTGAAAAAGCACGGCCCCATTGACCGGATGCAGGCCATGGATTTCAGCGAGCTGGGCAACAACGTCATCAATATCTTCGACGCAGACCGTCTCCGCAGTATGCTGGAAAATGAATACCGGCGGCAGGAGGGATGGGTATGGAAGGCTGACACCCCCGATGAGCTGGCTTCCATGCTGGGCATTAAGCCGGAAACCCTGAACCAGACGCTGCAAGAATACAATGAGGACTGCGAAAAGGGCCATGACCGTCTGTTCGGCAAACCATCTGCTGCGCTGATTCCGCTGAATAAGGGACCGTACTATGCACTGAAATTCCGCCCAATCCTCATTGATACCATCGGACCCATCGTCATCAATGACCGTATGGAAGTGCTGGACCCGAACCACGAGCCAATTCCGGGGCTGTATGCCGCAGGTGTTGTGACCTCGGGTTCTCAGGGACGGGATTACACCCTGCACGGGGCGGCATTGGGCTTTTCCCTGTTCTCGGGGCGTTTTGCCGGAACCCATATTGCAGAGTATTTGAGCCATTAACAGGAGGGAACTTTGATGTATATCATAAATCAGGAATGTATTGCATGCGGCCGCTGCTTCCGGAACTGTCCGTTGGGCTGTATTTACCCCGGTGACGAAAAGTATGAGATCAATCAGGAGCAGTGCGTTCAGTGCGGTACCTGCCATGAGCTGTGCCCCATTAGCGCCATTGAGCAACGGGACAAGTAAATAGGGGAAAAATCAGTTTCTTTGACTTCAGCAGGGGCACTCGGTCACAGACCGGGTGTCCCTGCTTCCATGGTGGATAAACCAGAATCCCATGAAATCGAGTGATTTCATGGGATTGGTGATACAGGACAAAATAGATATCGCTATTTTTTCGCATGCATCTCGGCATGCTGCTGATCCCACAGCACTTTTTGCTTTTTTAGAAGTGTCAGCAGCGTTTGGCGTTCTGCTTCCTCCAGGGTAATGGCGCTGTGTTCATCCCCACCGGTATTTCTAAGCCGCAATGCCATATGCTTTGCAGCTTCACCGCATTGTGTCAGAAGCAGGACAAGCTCATCATCGCTTGTAAATTCCTCGCCGTTCCGAAGCCGCTGAAAATAAGCCTGTCCTCGGCCACAGCGCAGAGCATCAGAAGGACACTGATTGGGACACTGGGCGCAGTGGTCCGGAAGCTCGACTATCGGCTGCTGCTCGTCCAGCGGGATGCTGCCGGTGCCACGCAGCAGTTCAACGGAAAACGTTTCCCCCGGTCTGCTGGGACGCTCTCCAGGCTGCGTAATGTAGATTCCCTGGGCAGTCATAGCGGCAGCGGAGCCACGTGCGCCCGGTCCGCGGAGGGTGACGGGGGATGCGGTATACCCAGCCGCCGTTCGCTTGACTTCCATGGGGACCATCATGGAGAAAATCGGCGGCTTTGGAATGGGTGCCGTCAGCTTGGCGGAAATCGTTTCCCGTACTGGTACTGGAATCCCCAGACCGTGGCATATGAGTCCCCGCACCATGTAATCCATACTGTAGAACGCGGCGAAGGAAGGACCCGACAGGTTGATAACCGGTTTCCCCTCCACGACCACTGCGCTCATGGGACGACCGGGGACGGCGGCAATTCCGTCGAAAACGGGCGTTCCGATTTCCTGCAGGATGGCATGACAGTAGTCCTCGCCGCCCTTCGATGTGCCTGCGTTCACCAGCAGAATATCTGCGTGGGAAAGAAGATCCTGAATCGCGTTTTGGAGCTGTACCGGTTCGTCCGGGACAATGGGATACATGACCGGCTGTGCGCCCATATCCAGCAGCATTTGGCGCACCAGTGCAGAGTTGGAATCATAGTTCTGACCTCGTTGCAGCGGCTGGCCAACATCCACCAGTTCGCTTCCGGTGGGTAAGAATGCAACCCTGGGCTTTTTGATCACCGGAACCTCGGAAATGCCGCCCATTGCAAGGGCGGAAAGATACATGGCGTCCAGAACAGTTCCGGACGGAACCAGCAGGCTGCCCTTTCTTACGTCGCTTCCCTGGGGCTTGACATTGGTTCCTTTTTTGGCGGAAAACTTGCCATGAAAGCGCAGTCCTCCGTCTGCCAGCAGGTCAACATTCTCAATGGGGATCACTGTGTCGAAGGCATCGTCAAAATCATCGCCGGTATCTGCCCGGACATAGTCAATTCCTATTTTCCACCCAGAGGAATCCGGAACGCCGCTGAGGAACCGCTTTGAGTCTACCGCTACGCCATCCATGGTAGAGGCGCGCACCAGCGGAAGGTGATACTGGGCATATTGATTTTCGCAGAGAACACGTCCTGCCGCGTCCTCCAATGCAATCCGTTCTGTTCCCAGCTTGGGAGTCCAGCTCTGGCACAAACGTGCCAGAGCGTCCTCCTTCCGGATGAGATGATGAAAATCGTCCATAATGCCTCCGTTATTCGCAGACTGCGGCCAGCTGTTCCGGGGTCAGTTCTACATCATACATAAAGCGGAAGAACTCCTGTACCTCGGCTTCCAGATCATAGGTGCACTGCTCCGGATAGCATTTTGCTGCGGTATACAGGCAGCCGAGAATCCGCAGGGCGTTGGGGCTGCGGTCCACCCAGTTCTGGGGAAGGGAGGGGTTCAGGTATACATTGCCGTTCTGTACGGCGGTGATGCTGTCCCAGTTGCCGCCGGTGGTGATTTCCTGATAAGCGGCGGCATTCCAAACAAAGATGTACTCCGGATTCCACTGAAGCACCTGCTCCAGAGAAACTGCTTCCATACCGCCAAAGCTGCTCATGGTGACATCCTCGCCCACAGCGGCCTTCAGACCAAGGTAGCGATATACATCGGCGTGGAAGGAATCGGCTGCTTCGGTAGAAAGACCATCGGTTCCCTCGGCATAATAATAGGTAACCACTTGATCCTGAGGCACGGCATCTACCGTTGCCTGAATTTCATCCAGAACCGTCTGAAGATAGGCTTCCACTTCTGCACCGCGCTGAGGCTGACCCAACCACAGACCAATGAGTCCGGCTGCCTTTGCGGTGTCTGCAATGTCGCGGCTTACCACAATGACCGGAATACCATACTGCTCTGCCATGGCGTCCGCTGTGGAAATGGTGGTTTCCAGAGCAGCCTCCGAGACATCATAGGTGTTGATGATGACATCCGGAGAAACGGCGAGAATGCCTTCGGTATTGGCTTCGTTGTTGCCAAAGTTGCCGCCGATGACGGGGGTATCCGCTACGGCAGCGGGATAGTAGGAAAGCTGTTCCTCGGTAAATTCAGAGGCAAAGCCGATGATCTGCTCCGGCGCAATGGCGCACAGCCAGCCTTCACAGGTAGGGCTGGAGTTCCAGACCATGGGGTTTTCCGGGAAGGTTACGGTTCTGCCTGCCATATCGGTAATAGTAACCATGCCGTTTTCATCCGCTTCCAGCGGCTGAACTTCTGGAATTTCCTCTGCTTCGGAGACTTCCTCTACTGCACTGGCAGTATCCTGAATGCTTTCCGGATCTTCGGCTGATTCGGGCTGTTCCGGTGCAGGCGCTGCACTGACGGTTTCAGAAACAGTCGAAGCGGAGGATGCGGCGGAGGATGCGGAGGTATTGCCGCAGCCTGCCAGCATTGCAGTGATCATGCACAGAATGACCAGCAATGCGGTGTGTCGATGGATGGCTTTGATGTTCATAGTTCATGTTCCTTTCTTTCTGTATTGGGCAGAGAGACTCTGCCGATCAAAGGCATACAGCCTGTGACAACCTGTTGATCCCGGCTTCCGTGGGTCATAACGATTGGAACGCGATAGGTCAGTTCCATGGCGGGGGCGGTGATGATCTCTTTCGCACTGCCAATGCGGATGCCTTGTCTGGACAGCAGCATGGTATTTGCATCCAGCAGCAGCGCATGGTCCGGGGCATGGGTGGTCATAATGACGGACATCCCCGTTTTTGCCAGCTGCCGGATGGTGGACAATACCTGCGCCTGATTTCCAAAGTCCAGATTTGCGGTAGGCTCGTCCATAAACAAAATTTCGGGGGATTGGGTCAGCGCCCTGGCAATGAGCACCATTTGACGCTCACCGCCGCTGATCCTTGTATAATCCTGCTCTGCCAGGTGAGAAAGCTGCAAACGCGCCAAAATCTGATCCGCTATGGCATAGTCCCTGGCGCCCGGCGCACTGGTCAGACCCAAATGTGCGGTTCGACCCATTACGACAACCTGACGCACGGTATAGGGAAACGGCGGAGTATGCGCCTGTGGGACATAGCCCAGAAGCTGGGCACGCATTTTTGCAGAACGACTGAGATAGGGCGTTTGATCCACCAATACCTCGCCGGAAATGGCAGGCAGCAGTCCCAGCATGGTTTTGAAAAGCGTCGTTTTGCCAACGCCGTTGGGACCAAGAATACAGAGAATCTCGCCGCTGTCCAGGGAGAAGGAGAGGTTTTGTAAGATCGGATTTCCGTGGTAACCGCAGGTGAGGTTCCGAACTTCCAGCTTCATAGCCAGCTCCTCCTTCCTTTGACCAGCAGAATCAGAAAACAGGGCGCGCCGATCAGCGCGGTGAGAATGCCGATGGATACCTCAACCTGGAAGAAAATCCGGGTGATATTGTCCACCAGCAGCAGGAAGATACCGCCGCCCAGGGCGGAGGCGGGAAGCAGCCTGCGATAATCCGGTCCCACCAGCAGCCGCATGAGATGAGGGATGACCAGCCCAATCCAGCCGACCATACCGCAGGCAGCTACGGAAGCAGAGGTGACCAGAGTTGCGCAGGCAATCATGGAGAGGCGCAGCCAGCGGACATTGATCCCCAGCATCTGCGCTTCTTCATCCCCAAAGGACAGAACGTTCAGCCGGTAGGAGAGGCACAGCAGCGGAATCAGTCCCAGTAAGACAGGAATCAAAAGAATTGGAAGCGTTTTCATTTGCAGGTGGGTCATGCTGCCCATGAGCCAGAAGGTGATTTCTCCCAGCTTATCATCGGTATCCGCCAGCATTTTTGTAATGGAAACTCCGGCATTCAACAGGGAAGAGACGATCATACCGGTGAGTACCAGCGTAATGGTGCTGTTTTCCCGATGGGATACTGCGCTGCTGACCAGATACGTCAAAGCGGTGGCCAGCAGACCAAACAAAAAGGCAGCCAGATGCATACTCAGGGCGGAAGCGGACAAAAGAATGCCGCAGCAGGTCCCAAATGCGGCGCCGGAGGATGCCCCCAGCAGATCCGGCGATACCATGGGGTTGTGAAAGATGCCCTGATAGGCAGCCCCGGAGACAGACAGCGCCATCCCCACCAGTATACAGGCAGTAAGGCGGGGGAGCCTTACCTGGAGCAGGACCGTACTCTCCTTTTGCAGCTCCGATGCTGTTCCGTGCGTCCAGAGAACCTGACCGATTTGCTGAAGGCTCAGTGGGTATTTTCCCAGCATCAACGAAACAAGGAACAGAAGCAGCAAGAACACTGCGAGGACTGGAATGACCGGAAAGGTATGCTGTTTTTTGACCATTGTGATAAACTGCCTCCCTCAAAATAGAAACAGCGCCTGCATTCGTCTAGGGATTGCCTGGACTTATGCAAGCGCTGCACAGCAATGATCCGATTCAACAAAAAAGACCGCCTGGAACGAATCCAAAACGGTCTATCAATAGACAGAGCATCCCCAGAGCAGAACCTGGGACACGTTTGGTTTCCTTCTCAGCAAGGAAGGCAGCGCCGTTTCCAGCACTACCCCGGTTCCAGCCCCATGGGACGGCGCCTTTAGGGAATGGAACACGGAAACTTCCGAATATACAAAAACAATGAGTAGCCCAGCAATCGGAATTACGCCGCGGCTACTCATTGCATGTTTATTATAGCAACTCGCCAAGGAATGTCAAGCTTCTCCGGATCAGATTTTAGTGCATCTAATTTTACTGGAGGAGGTCAAATAAAAAGGAATCCCCATGGAATCTTAGGATTCCATGGGGATTGGTGGAAACGGGGGGACTCGAACCCTCGACCTCACGGATGTGAACCGTGCGCTC
>CAVEIY010000025.1:0-18588 GCA_963615825.1 Flexilinea sp. | reverse complement strand
GTAGACCTTGGTTCCCATGAATTTTTCGCAGTCGTTCCGGGCCATGGTGCTGATTTTTTTGAGCATCGCGCCGTTTTTGCCGATGATAATGCCCTTGTGGCTGGCCTTTTCGCAGTAGATCACTGCCTCAATGTCAATGATTCCGGAATCCTCCCGCTCGGAGAACTTTTCAATCTCCACCGCAGTACCATGGGGCACCTCACGGTCCAGGCACCACAGCAGCTTCTCCCGGATGATCTCCGCCATCACCTGCTTTTCCGGCTGATCGGTCACCATGCCGTCGGGGAACAGCTGCGGACCGGGCGCCGCATACTTTTTCACCTCGTCAAACAGCTCGTCGATGCCCTCGCGGTTTCTTGCAGAAATGGGCACAATGGCAGCAAAGTCCATGGCCTGAGAGTAGGCCGCAATCACCGGGAACAGCTGCTCCTTATTCTCCAGGGTGTCAATCTTATTGATAACCAGAATGACGGGAATGCCAGCATCCTTCATGCTGTCAATGAGAATGGACTCCTGGGTACCAACGGATGCAATCGGCTCCACCAGCAAAAGGATTGCGTCCACATCCGTGATGCTCTCCTTGACCACATTGTCCATGTAGTCGCCCAGCTTATTCCGCGCCTTGTGATAGCCCGGAGTGTCCATAAACACAATCTGGGTATCGTCCCGGTTTACCACTGCGGAAATCCGATTTCGGGTTGTCTGCGGTTTATTGGATACAATGGCGATCTTCTCTCCGGCCAGCGCATTGGTCAGGGTAGACTTTCCCACATTGGGGCGGCCTGCAATGGTCACCATTGCGGATTTGGTAATATTCATAAGCGTTTCCTCACTTTTTCCGGGCAGCTCCACGTATGCGTTGTTGCCCCTGTTTCGTTATTTTTTTGTTGGCAGAAAAACAAATGCTCCGCCGAGTGGAATTAAAATTATGGCAGCAATCCATGAAATCGGATATTCTGCAAACGTCTCACGCACCTGGGTAAGATATCCGCCGTGAAAAAAGATTACCAGTGCCAGCACCACAGAGCCGATTGCAGCAATCAACACTGCCCCGGCTGCGGCATCCTTGGCATCCCGAATCCACGGCCGCTGCTCCGTAGTGATTCCGTCACAGATTCGTTCCAGCGCCGAATTGACCAGCTCCAGGGATATCACCAGCATACAGCAGAGCAGCTCCAGGCAGAAATCTACCGGAGCAATCTGCAGCACCCACGCAAACAGCAGCACATATGCCGTTGCCACCAGGTGAATCCGCAGATTCCGCTGGGTTCGGATGGCCCAGAGAATTCCGCGCGCAGCATAGCCAAATGCCCGAAGCAGCTTTCTTCCTTCGTCCATCCCAGGCTCCTATCTGGGGATGTTCAGGTATTCCATAATCGCATCTTCCCGGGCGCGCATCTGCTTTTTCATAGGGCCCTCGTCCAGATGGTCATAGCCCAGAAGATGCAGCACGGAATGCACCGTTAAGTAGCCGATTTCCCGCTCCTGGCTGTGGCCGAATTCCTCCGCCTGGGACTTGATTTTCTCCACGGACAGCGCCATATCGCCCAGGGGCAGCAGGCTGGAGCCGGGATCCAGCAGATCGGATACGTCCTCGGGAAACTCCCCGGGGGTAAATTCAAACATGGGGAACGACAGCACGTCGGTCTCCCGATCCACATCTCTCAGGTCCCGGTTGATCTCCCGGATGCCCTGGTTGTCGGTGAGCAGCACATTGATTTCGCAGGGAACCGTTACGCCCTCCTGCTCCAGTGCCCCGCGGATGCAGCGCTTGATGTGCGCCGTCAGAGCCGGGGTGTTGATATGCGGAATGTCGGAATGCACGGAAATCTGATGCTTCATTTCTGATACGTCCTTTTATAAGTTCTCCCCTGAGGGGCTTTTTCTCGCTTTGCCTCCGCCTTTTCATAGGCGGTAATGATCCGCTGCACCAAAACATGGCGCACAACGTCCTGCGCCGTCAACCGGCAGATGGCAATGTCCTCTACCCCGTCAAGCACACGGATGGCATCCTTCAGACCGCTGACCTTATCCCCAGGCAGATCAATCTGAGTAACATCGCCGGTAATGACGATTTTGGAGCCGAAGCCCAACCGGGTCAGGAACATCTTCATCTGCTCCCGGGTGGTATTCTGCGCCTCATCGAGAATGATAAAGCTATCGTCCAGGGTTCGTCCGCGCATGTACGCAAGGGGCGCTACCTCGATGTTGCCCTTTTCCAAATACTTATTATAGCTCTCCGTTCCCAGCATTTCAAACAGCGCATCGTACAGCGGACGGAGATAGGGATCAACCTTGTTCTGCATATCTCCCGGCAGAAAGCCCAGCCGCTCTCCTGCCTCTACTGCGGGACGGGTGAGAATAATCCGGTTGACCTCTCTGGCCCGGAAGGCTGCCACTGCCGCAGCCACCGCCAGATAGGTTTTGCCGGTACCCGCAGGTCCAACGCCCAGGGTGATGGTGTTATGTTCAATCGCCTTCATATATTGCTGCTGTCCCAGGGTCTTTGCTTTAATGGGCTTGCCCTTGGCTGTAATGCAGATCACATCCTTGGTCAGCTCAGAGATTTTCTGCTCCTGTCCTTCCCGGACCAGACCAATCACATAGCGCACGTTCTGCTCGCCAATGGCCTCTCCCTTGGCTGCCAGCTGAATCAGGCCCTCGAGGACCTTTGCCGCCATTTGTGCCGCTTCCTCCTCGCCGCTGACCTTCAGCTCCGTATCCCGGTTAATCACCGTGACGCCGAACTCCTGTTCAATGATCCTGATATTTTCGTCCAGCGAACCGAATACGTTGATAATCTGCTCCATCCGTTCCGCCTGAATGATCTGTTCTGCCATAGACTCTACCCTTCAATCCTTGATTTCGACCACTGTGCCGATTTCCTCCTGACATTCTGCCGTGCCCACAAGCCGATATAAGCCGTTTTCCTTCCGCACCGACACCGACATGCTCTGAATGTTTCCTGCGGTCATGGTGCCAAGCAGCTGCTGACGGCTGCACTGCTCCAGCAGCGCTTCTGCCTGGGACTGCTCCACCGGCTGCCGGATCAGAGAATATTCCCGTACCACCGTAACGGTCAGACTGACCGGAAGGGTGTAGCCACCGGGCAATGTCAGAGGTTTTTCTGTGGTCATTTTATCATAGTTGCCATAGGAAATTCCACTGGTTTTATAGAAATTTATCTTCTTTTTGCCGAAAGTTACCGCAAAAACCTTGGTTTCTCGTCCGGTTCTCTGCTTATATGCCAATTGGTCCGCCGTCACGGCATCCAGGGCATTCCAGGTCCGGGCATAGACCTCTCCTTCCGCCCTGGAAACCATCAGTGTTTTATCCAGATTGGTCACACCGGAAATCAGCAGCTGCCCTTTAGTCACCAAGTCTCCCGGGCGAACCACCTGGGACCCGCCGGTGGCAGTCACCGCGGTAATCAGTCCATCCTTTGCAGCCAGAATATTGGCCGGTGCCGCGCTTTCCGCCAAAATGGGTTTTTCCTCCCGCTCCCGCACCACCACCTGGGCAACACAGCCCCGATGATTGATCGTCACGAAGCTCAACTGTGGCAGCCTGGAAATCATCTGGTTTTTCAGGAGATTCAGATCAACTTGATCCTCCGGCGTAAAAAATCCAACGCCACACTGCTCCAGCGCCTCTAAAATCACCAGATCCGGGATTGTTTGATTTCCCTCCACCTGAAAAAACAGCATATGACCCTGAAGCCAAAACACGCCCAGGGTCAGCAGGATCAGCCACAGCGGCACCAGGATTCTCAGCCCCATGGCCCGAATTCCTGGAATCAGTCCGGATACGCCAATAACCTCCAGCTGGCACATGGTCTTTTTCGCCGCAGCCCTTGCTGTGGAGATTTTTTCAGCCGGAATCACCAGGGAAGCGGTCAGCTCGTCCTCCTTCCGATAATTCCGGAAGCGGACGTCGCATTGAACCAGTCGAATCAGGAATTCCTCCGGACAGGCCCCGATAATCCGCAGTGTGATCGTCCCCCGAAGTCCCAAGAGCCTCGGTCCGGTCATCGGATATACTCCAAAACCTGAAGATTTCCACGGATTAACAGCTCCTGTCCGGTCATGGTCACAATCCCCAGCTCCGTCCCCTGGATTCTGACGGCACAGTCCGCCAGATCCACAATCATCTCTTCGCTGCTGTAGAGCCGAATGCCCTTTTGCCCGGTCAGAAGAATCTGTCTGCCCCCGGTGATTTCCACCATGGAAGCCCCCAACACCTGACTGGGCAGGCTGATTTGCTCCAATCCACGCTGTATCTGCTGCTTTGGACCTGCTGCCATGCCAACACCTCCCGAATCAGCTTATGCCTTCCAGGCAAGTTTCATCACCTGGCCGCATATCCTTTTTTGAGGTGATGAGATGAGCCGGATTCTTTGGCGTCCCAGATTCCGGGATGCAGTATTTTCCCTTGGGGTAGCCTTGATGGTGCTGTCCCTGCTGCTGTTTCCGAAACAGTCTGTGGCTGCTGCGTCCGACGGCGTGCAGCTGTGCCTCAATGTCATATTGCCGTCGCTGTTTCCGTTTTTTGTCCTGTCAACGCTGTGTGTGGAGTTGGGGATGATCGGAGCGCTGGGGAAGCTGATGCAGCCATTGATGGCACCGCTGTTTCGCGTGGGCGGCTGCTGCGCCGGTGCATTTTTGCTGGGTATCATCGGCGGCTATCCCGTGGGCGCCCGAACCGCCATCTCCCTCTATGAATCCGGTCAATGCAGCCGGGAGGAAGCCGAGCGGCTGATGAGCTTTTGCAACAACTCCGGTCCCGCCTTTATTTTGGGCGTAGTAGGCGCGGGTATCTTCTCCAGCTCCAGTGCCGGACTGTGGCTATACGGCGCCCATGTGGCTGCATCCATTCTGGTAGGTATTCTGTTCCGGTTTTATGGAGCAGGCACCGTTACCTCCAGCCATGCACTTCCGCAGGCTATGCAGGATCGCAGTCTCGCCGTTGTTTTCATTGAGGCGGTCAAGGGGGCGTTTTCCTCTACCCTGAATATATGCGCCTTTGTGATTTTCTTTACCGTAGTCATTCGTCTGCTCTTTCTCACCGGCGTCATTACCCATCTGGCCATGCTTCTGTCGGCGCTGCTGGGCAATCTGGGGCTCCGGCAGGATATGGCGGAAAGCCTTTTGTCCGGTGCCATTGAAATGACCTCCGGCGTTTGGAGCCTGAGAGATATGGCCGCCTCCCTTGGGAGCCGCATGTGCATGGCTGCCTTTATTCTGGGCTGGGCCGGACTGTCGGTCCATTGCCAGGTGCTGTCCTTTATTGGGCAAAGCGGACTTTGTACCCGCACCTACTTCTTCGGCAAGCTGCTTCATGGCTTTCTCTCCGCCGGAATCATCTGGATTCTGTCCGGGATCTTGGGCTGGAACCACTCTGTCTCCGCCATTCTGGCCGGTCAGGTAACCACCATCGCCAGGCTGAGCTTCCGACGGGCTTTCAGCGTTTCCCTGTGTACCGCGCTGCTTTTGGGTCTGATTTTTTCGGTGGTTTCTCTCCTGGTCTATGCAAAAGGGGCTTTCCATCGGCGTGGAAATCGGATATAATAAGGGTAATCATCCAGTTCAGGAGGAACCCCCATGCTGTTTCGCAAAGATATCGAGCCACGCTGTACATACTGCCGCTATGCCGCACCTGCAGAGCCGGACACCGTCATCTGCCGAAAAAAGGGCATTCGAGATGCAGGCGATCACTGCCGCCGTTTCCGCTATAATCCGCTGCGCCGAGTTCCCCCAAAGCCCGCCGCTGTGGATTTCACCAAATATGACAAAGAGGATTATTCCCTATAATGCATGACAGCGCAAAATACCGCGACATCTGAAAACAGATGCCGCGGTATTGTTTCCGTTATGGACTACTTCTCCATTTTCTTTCTGACAAGGTTGACCAGATAGGCGACAACGCACACAACGCCAACCACTGCATAAACGATCAGAGAGAAGCTGATGCCCTCAACATACTTCATTCCTGCAATGGCGAGACACGCCAGACCAAGCATAAACAGTACGATCATTGTTTTCACCTGCCCCCATTCATTTCACGTAGAAAAGTATACCATACGCCTTTCCGGAAGTCAAGCATTCTACACAAATCCGGCTGCTTGATTCGTGCAATTTTGCAGCAGATTTTTGTGATTTTCGTCAAATCGCATCCAGTGCCTGGGCGATATCCGCAATCAGATCATCCTTGCTCTCCAGGCCGCAGCTCATACGAACCAGTTCTGCGGGCACACCGGCTGCCTTCAGCTGTTCATCGGTCATCTGCCGATGGGTGCTGGTAGCGGGATTCAGGCAGCAGGTCCGAGCATCTGCCACATGGGTTTCAATGGCAGCCAGCTTCAGATGCTTCATAAACGTCTCCGCCGCAGCCCGTCCGCCCTTAAGGCCAAAGGATACCACGCCGCAGGAGCCATTGGGCAGATATTTTTCCGCCAGCTTGTGGTACTTATCCCCGGGCAGCCCGCAGTAGTTCACATAGGCAATCTTAGGATGCTGATTCAGGAATTCTGCCACCGCCTGACCGTTTTCGCAATGCCGGGGCATCCGGACATGGAGGCTTTCCAGGCCCAGGTTCAGCATAAAGGCACTCTGCGGAGACTGGGTAGAACCGAAGTCCCGCATCAGCTGTGCGGTACACTTGGTGATAAACGCACCGCCCTGACCGAATTTTTCAGCATAGGTGATGCCGTGATAGCTCTCGTCGGGGGTGGTAAGACCGGGGAACTTGTCCTTATGGGCCATCCAGTCAAACTTGCCGCTGTCTACAATGGCGCCGCCCACGCAGGCCCCGTGGCCGTCCATATATTTGGTGGTAGAATGGGTGACAATATCCGCACCCCACTCAAAGGGGCGGCAGTTGATGGGGGTTGCAAAGGTATTGTCCACAATCAGCGGAACGCCGTGGGCATGGGCCACCTTGGCAAACAGCTCAATATCCAGTACCGTCAGCGCGGGATTGGCAATGGTTTCTCCAAACATCGCCTTGGTGTTGGGACGGAATGCCGCATTCAGCTCTTCCTCCGTGGCATCGGGACTGACAAAGGTTGTTTCAATGCCCATCTTTGCCATGGTAACGCTGATGAGGTTAAAGGTGCCTCCATAAATAGAAGAGGACGCCACAATATGATCGCCGCAGCTCACAATATTAAACAGCGCAAAGAAATTGGCCGCCTGTCCGGAGGATGTCAGCATGGCAGCGGTTCCGCCCTCCAGCTCGGCAATTTTCGCTGCAACATGGTCACAGGTGGGGTTCTGAAGTCGGGAATAGAAATATCCGCTTGCCTCCAAATCAAAGAGCTTGCCCATATCCTCAGAGGTGGCATATTTAAACGTGGTACTCTGAATAATCGGGATCTGACGAGGCTCCCCGTTGCCAGGGGTATATCCTCCCTGAACGCATTTGGTTTCAATCTTTTGTGGCATACCAGCCGCTCCTTCCTTTTTGCGCCATCCATGCTTTTTCCGCGCATGTGCTGCAGGTTGATGACAAAAATACCCTGTGGGAATAACATTCCCACAGGGTATACTTTAGCACGATAAACCCCATCTGTCAATGAAGGCGCACCATTTTTCTAGTCAACGGCTCGGACAGGTCCACATAGCTAAGGCCTCCCGTCTCACCTTCAATGGTAAGCATCACGGAATTTACTGCATCCAGTCCGGTCAGCGTCTGCACCAATGCCCAGACCGCCTCCCGCTCTTTTTCCTCCGTGTCATTGCCGGGGATAAACTCCCGGGACAGGTCCACATAGCAGACGCTGCCGGATACGCTGACACTCAGCAGTTCCGTTCCAAAAGGAATGGGGTTATAGAACCCCTGAGGCGGCGTATAGCCCAGCAATTCGGTTAACACTGCCTCCGCAGAGGGGGCCGATACCTTCTGCTTCACCCGCACCGGAACGGCAAACGGCTCACCGGTGATGCGCTGGAGGGTATATAGATTCACATCCATCTCCCCTCCGGCATTATGAACCGGTCCAATCACCCGGGTATCCCGCGTCAGCGGTTCCCCCAGCAGCATAATGCCGCTGCCGCCAATGGACGCGCCATCTTTCAGGAAAATCACCGAATCAACAGACTCCAGCCCAGTCAAGGTATCTACAATGCTGTACACAGCCGTATACAGGCCATAATCTCCGGAAAAGGCATTGTCATAAAAGTCACTGGACAAATCCACCGTGCAGATACCGCCGCTGGTGGAGACATTCAGGATATCGGTTCCATCGGGCATTGCAGGCTGAAGTCCTACGGTTTGCGGCCCGGAGAGCAGCTCCCGCAGCAAATACGTCTCAGCCGTCTCATTTTCGCTGAGAGTTGCCTCCCGCAGTTCGGGAATGACATAGCGCCGATCCTCAGAGGGAAAATACAGTGTAAACATCTGATCGGTATCCGTCTGATATTCATCCTGAATCAAAAAGCTGTCCGGAGTCAGCTCCATGTGAATCCGTCCCAATTCGTCGGACAGCGTCATAGCGGTTTCGCCGGTATAGGCACATACCGTCCGCGCCAGACAGGCACAGGCCACCGCCAAGTCAACCCCCTGAAGAGAAAAGAACGTACTCGACAGGGTAAGCTCCGTGCCATCCTCCTGGGAGACGGAAATCACCTCAGTTCCGTCCGGGAACGGAGAAAGCAGGTCGTCCTGCGTCGGTCCCCGGAAATACAGCTCCAGCAGCGGTCCCAAAGCCCCCGCATAGGTAGCTCGGCTTTCCGATGCGATCATCGCATCTGCCGTCAGCTCCGACGCGCCCCGCTGCTCATAATAAAACAGCACATGGTTTCCGTCGCTGGGGGACGAAGCGGCGCCGCAGCCGGACAGCAGCAGACAGCCAATCAGCACAAAGGCCAGCAATCGTTTCATGGCTCTCCCTCCCACTGATAGCGTGGAAACTGTACCGTAAACCGTGCGCCGCCCTGGGGCCGGTTTGCCGCGGTCACAGTGCCGCCGAATTTCTCCGCAGTCTCCCGCACGATGGCAAGGCCAAGGCCCGTGCCGCCAGCCTCCCGGGATCGCGCCTTGTCCACCCGGTAAAACCGCTGGAAAATTAACTCCAGCTCATTCTCCGGGATTCCTACGCCGTTATCCTCGACAATCAGCACCGCAGTGCTGCCCTGAGAGTAGGCAATCAAACGCACCTGTCCGCCCTTTTGGCTGTATTTTACGCCGTTTTCCGCCAGGTTCAGCACCAGCTGGAAGATATCATCCTCCCGTGCCATGACGCAGCAGTTATCCTCTGAGCTTTGCTCAATTTCCGCGCCCATTTCCTTTGCATAGGGTCCCAGCATCCGTACCGCCTTTTTGCAGCATTCGCCCAAATTCACCGGCTCCGTCTCCGTAGGCGTAAACTGGCGGCTGTCCAGTGCCGTCAGATTCAGCAGCTTTGAGGTCATACGGGTGAGGCGATCTGCCTCGCCGGAGATATCCTGTACAAACTCTCGAATGGTGTCCTGATCCATATCATTCTGTAAAATGGAGTCGGACAGCAGCCGCATGGCCGCCAGGGGGGTCCGAAGCTCATGGGAAGCGTCGGATACAAACTGCCGCCGAATCTGCTCCGTTTGCTGAAGCCGATCGGTAAGCGCGTTGAACTCATTGGCCAGCACAGCAAATTCATCCTTGCCCTTGACCTCTACCCGATGCTCATAGTCGCCATCCTGCACCCGTCGAATGGACTGCAGCAGGCTCTCGTTTTTCCGGATGACCACCAAACCGAACACCACATAGAGGATCAGCGATACCAATACGGTAATCATTGAGGTCCGCACTGCATTGTTCTGAATACTGGTCAGCAGCGCCGCCTGCTCCGGATCAATCTCCACCATGTACACACAGCCGGTGATATCGCCGCCGAACATAACGGGAATCGCTCCCCGGCTTACAAAGGCATCTCCGGTGAAGCTGCACCGGAATGCGTCGTTCCCACGCAGTGCCGAAACAATCTCCGGATACAGGGTACAGCTGCCCACCGGCGAAACAGACAGGTTGGAGCTATAGAGCACCACGCCGCTTCCGTCGGTAATCACCACCTGGCCCATATCCCGGGTACCCAGCACGCTCATAATCTCCTCCGCCCCCTGGCTGGTGAGATTCTGGCTGCTGGAAAGAGAGGACGCCACCGTTTCCGCCTCGCCCAGGAGCATTTTGTGCTTATAGGAGAAGATCATGTTCTCCGTAATGCGCACCGGGGAGGTGGTCTGATAAATCAGCAGCGCCGCCGTTACCACCAGCATCGCCAGCACGACCTTCATCAAAAGGCTGTTGCGATACTGGACGGCAAATCGTTTAAGCCTTGAAATAATAGCCAACGCCCCATTTCGTCATAATATACTCCGGCTGTGCAGGAACCCGCTCCAGCTTTTCACGGAGCCGGCGCACATGGACGTCTACCGTTCTGATTTCACCCTGATACTCATAGCCCCAGATGATATCCAGCAGATTCTCTCTGGAGTAGACGTGGCCGGGATTCTTCATCAAAAGCTCCATCAGATCGAACTCCCGTGCTGTCAGCTCCACCGCCTTGCCGTTTTTATAAGCATTGCGCTCGCTGGTGTCCAGCGTAATATCACCGCAGGTAATCCGGGTACACTCTTCCTTGGTTTCCGCCGGAGCAGACCGGCGAAGCAGCGCCCGAATCCGTGCTTTCAGCTCCAGAATGTTAAAGGGCTTGGTGAGATAGTCGTCTGTGCCCTGTTCAAAGCCGATCAGCTTGTCCATATCCTCGCCCTTGGCCGTGAGCATAATAATAGGCACGTTGGAAAACTCCCGAATCTGCATGCATGCCTCCAGACCGGTCATCTTGGGCATCATAATATCCAGAATAATCAGGTCAAAATCTCCGGATTTCGCCAGCTCTACGGCCTCTTCGCCGTCATAGGCCGCGGCAACCTCATAGCCGTCGTTTTCCAGATTAAACTTAATGCCCTTGACCAGGAGCTTTTCGTCGTCTACAACCAGAATTTTCATTGTTCATTCCCCACTTCTATCAGGTTTTCAAGATCACTGTATTTCTTATCCCCAATACCGCTGACCTCTTTGAGCTGGTACTTTTCGGTAAAGGGTCCATAGGTTTGTCGGTAGTCGATAATCCGCTGCGCCAGTACCGCGCCGATTCCCGGCAGCGTATCCAGCTCTTCCAGCGAGGCGGTGTTGATATTGACAAGGCCGGAATCCACCGGTGCTTCCACGCTACTGTCCGCCGCTTCCGGCACAGAAGTCTCCAGGGTTGGCGCTGCGGACTGCACCGGTATCGAAGCTTCCGGCGACACGGCAGCCGCCGCAGAGGGAGTCGGTGACAGCTGCACAATCTCCACTGTGGCAGGCGCGACGCCCTTGCCCTGATAAAAGCCCACCACATATGCCGCCACGATACATGCGATCAGGATTATAAGCCGTTGCAGTTTATCTAAATCCATGGAGTGACTTTCCTTTCCTCCGTAAATATGCTATGATGTATCGCGTATTCGACATTATTGTACCATATTGGGAGCTTTTTTTGAATGAGAAAATATAAGATTTTATCGTCATTTCTTTTGGTAATTCTACTATATGTGTGGGTTACTCCGTGTTTTGCCGCAGATTCCCTGGTGGAAAGCGATTCCGTCCCGGCCCCGCCTGCCCTGGAGCTCAGCGCAAAGGGCGCGATTTTAATGGACGCAGACACCGGCGAAGTGCTCTACCGGCAAAACGACCTAGATGCATTATACCCGGCCAGCACCACAAAAATCATGACCTGCTATCTGGCGCTTCAATATCTGGACGTGAATGCCTATGTCACCATTCCTCAGGGAATCAACCAGGGACTGACCGACGGTGCCTCCACCGCAAATCTAAAAGCCGGCGAAGAGCTGACGGTATATTCCCTGCTGCAATGTCTGATGATCGTCTCCGCCAACGAGGCCGCCAACGCTGTTGCCATTCTGGTCAGTGGATCCATTGGCGATTTCGTAGATCTGATGAATCAGGAGGCCGCTTCCTTGGGCTGCACCAACACGCACTTTGCCAACACCAACGGCCTTCACGACGAAAACCACTACACCTGCGCCAGAGATCTTGCCACCATCACCCGTGCTGCCATGGCCTACGATGATTTTCTCACCATCTGCGGCACTGCACAGGCAGAGATCCCCGCCACGAATCTCTCCGATGCACGGACCTTAAACACCACAAACTATTTTCTCTCCGGCTCCACCCATCCGGAATACGCCTATGAGGGTGCCTACGGCATCAAGACCGGATTTACCACGCCCGCAGGCTATTGCCTGGTTGCAGGCGCTTATTGGGAGGGCATGAACCTGCTCTCCGTGGTATTGGGTGCCGAAAAGGAAACCGCCAGCGACGGGACTGAGCTTCCGGGCAGCTTCACCCAAAGCCGCGAACTGCTCAATTGGGGCTTTTATAACTATGACACCGCCCTGACCTATCAGGCCTATCTGGATGCGCTGCCAGAGGAAACGCCGGAACCCACTCCGGAGCCGACCCCCGAACCTACTCCGGAGCCAACACCGGAACCGACACCTGATCCCACGCCAACGCCGACTCCCACCCCTTCACCAACACCATCCATCACGCCATCGCCGGAGCCGACCCCCGCGCCCTCGCCCAGTCCCTCGCCGGATGCCTCTGTATCGCTGATTTCCGGTGCAGCCGAGCAATTGGGGATATCCGCCGAAGCCCTTCTGCTGGCGGTGCTTGGCGCGGCTGCGCTTCTGCTGGCGGTTACGATTCTGATTCTGATCCGAATGCTCAAAAGGAGATGATTCCATGGAATACGAAAATCTTGATACGCTTCGCGCCGATTGCCTGTCCTGCACCCTCTGTTCCCTCCATGAAACCCGACACAATGTGGTGTTTGGCGTCGGTCCCCAGAACATCGACGTGATGTTCATCGGTGAGGGGCCCGGCGAAAATGAGGATTTGCAGGGAGAACCGTTCGTTGGCGCTGCCGGACAGTTTTTGGACGAGATGCTCTCGATCATCGGCCTGAGCCGCAGGAATTGCTACATTGCCAACATCGTAAAATGTCGTCCGCCCCACAATCGGGACCCCAAGCCTGCAGAACGGGAATGCTGCCGTCCCTGGCTGAATGCACAGATCGCACTGCTGCGTCCAAAAATCATTGTATGTCTGGGCCGCATTGCCGCCATGGAATTCATTGATCCGGAGTTCCGCATTACCAGAGAGCACGGAAAATGGTACGAAATCGACGGCACCTGGCGCATGGCCATGTTCCATCCCTCCGCTCTGCTCCGTGACCCGGACAAACGTCCAGAGACATTCCGCGATCTCAAATCTCTTCAAAAAATGGTGGCGCAGTATTGCCCCAACACCGTTTTGGAGGATTAAACCGGCCTGATATCGACAAAAGCATCTGCTGCAACCCCGCAGCAGATGCTTTTTTCAGTCATTCGGAATCCAGCACATAGCCCAGTGCCGTCAGCGATGCCTCCGGAATCAGCGCGCCGGTGGTGTCTCCGGTTACCAGGCCCCGGGTGGGATCCACATAATAGCTCTCGCCGCCCAATTGCAGCTGGCACCAGACCATCCGTTCCACTCCATAGGTTCCCCGAACCAGGTGACAGGGAATATTCATCTCCCGGAGCAGCAGCAAATATGCCTGACAGAATCCCAGGCTGGTAGCCTTGTTCAGGCACAGCGCACCATACGCGCTATCCGAAAAGCCGGTAGACTCCGTGGTCAGTTCTCCGTCGCGAATCAGCCGTTCCAGCAGGCGCTGGGCACTGGCAGCGTCGCTGTTTTCGCTGCCGTACAGCCCTGCCAGCTTCTCCACCTGATCCACAGTCTCCTGCTGGTACGTCTCCAACGTCGTCTTGGTATGGGGATAGCGGAAGGTGATCTCCAGAATTCGTCGGCTGCCGCTGTCTGGGAATGCCTTGACGTCGGTCTGAGGCAGTTCCAGCGCAAACTCCGCATTGTCCTCAAATACCTGCTCCACCAGCTCATCAATGTTCAGGCTGCCGTAATCCTCCACCCGAATCCGCAGAATTGCATCATAATCCCCCATGGCATCCCGCAGCCGGGAGCGAACGCCCTCGACGCCCGAGGTGCTTTTTACCGACTGAATCTCCTCCAGGGTACGCTGATAGGTGGTATGGATGTGGATTTCATAGTAGCTTACAATCTGGGAATAGTCATAGGTCATATAGTCCACCGCAAAGGCCCCCAGCGGGTCCCCACGGGATACCTCATAAACGGCGCTGGAGAGGTCCTGGCTCAGATCGCCGGAATAGGACTCCGCCCGAATCACGCCCTCTTCTACCGCATCCTCCACCAGGCCCAAAATGGCATTTTTCAGGCTCAGATAACCGCTGACGGTCAATGCGCTGGAGTCCACCGCCACCTGATATTCCTCATTGTGGGGAGTAACGGAAACATAGCTGCTGTGGCGGAATGGCGTACACCCGCTCAGCAGAGCAATTGCCAGCAACATGGCAAGAATTCGCTTCATTGTCTCTCCCCCTACAGTTTATTCTTTGAGTACCGCTCAAACCCCTCGCCCAAAACCTGATGGGCCTCCTGGAGCACCAGAAATGCGTCGGGATCAATCCCCATCACCAGCTCCTTCAGCTCAGCCGCCTGCCGGCGCTTAACCGCACAGTAGACCACGTTTTTGGCGTTTCCGGTATAGGCGCCCTCTCCCTTTAAGAAGGTACAGCCACGATCCAACACCTGGTCAATGGCATCCCGAATCTCCAGCGATCGGTCCGTCACAATCACCGCGACCAGAGAATAGTCAAACCGGTATACCACAGCATCCATAGCCTCTCCGCTGATGTACAACGCCACACAGCAATACAGCGTCTTGCTGAAATCCCGGAATGCAATACCGGTAATCACTGCAATCACCAGATCTGCCGCCATCACCAGCTTGCCCATGGACATGTTTTGGAAGCGGTACTTCATCAGCCGCGCCACAATGTCCGTGCCGCCGGTGGATGCGCCCTGCATCAAAACGATGCCGCACCCAAAGCCAACCATACCGCCGCCAAAAATCGCGCCCATCAGCGGCTCCGTATCCATCACCAGGAACGGGGCCAGTATATCAATAAGCACCGAGGAAATCGCCATGCCCGCCAGGGAACCCCAAAAGAACTTTCTGCCCACAAAGCGGTATCCCGCCAGAAACAGTGGAATGTTAATCAGCAGCGTCAGGATACCAACCGACAGAACCGGTACGAAATAGGCAATGACAATGGCCAATCCCGAAATGCCGCCTGCGCCAATCTGGTTTGGCTCCAGGAACAGGTCGAAACCGATGGCATAGATGGCGCTGCCAATAAAAATCCAAAACATGCTTTTCAGGGTCTTTGGTAATTTCTCTTTCAAACAATCCCCTCCCAATCGCAGAGCCTTTACAGCTCCATGGTCAGTTGAACGTCCTCCAGGTCATCTTCTTTGAGAATCGCACCGGCAGCAGGAACGCTGCGGCTCCGATAGCGGCTGACATTCTGAATGCCGCTTCCCTCCAGCAGACGGATATGATCCAGCAGCGCCTTTTTCCGCAGGGTCAGCGCCGCAACGCCGATGGTAGAGCGTGTAGATTTTACACTCAGCAGTGCGGAATTCAGCACCAGCGCACGGCCATCGGTGGAATAGAGCACCACATCTGCGTCCTCATGAAGGCACAAAACGCCCTTCAACGGAGATTTATCGCTATAGGCGCCGGTAAGCTTCCGTCGGTTGGACTTGGTGTCATAGGCCGACAGTGCCACCTTGCCCACCTTGCCGTTTTCATAGGCAAAGAGCATAAAGCCGGAATAGTCGCCGGGCAGGCACACCGCCGTCACCAGCTCGCCGTCGTCAAAGCCCAGCTTCGTGGGCAGATAGTCGCCCAATACGCTGGCTTTGGTGTCCTTAAACTCGCTCAGGGCCGTTTTATAGACCTGGCAGCGATCCGTAAACACCAATACTTCGGCACGGTTGGTGGTCTGCACCTCAATCACCATCCGGTCCCCTTCCTTGAGCTTCTGTTCACCGCTCATTCGGAGACTTTGCGGCGTAATCTTCTTTAAATAACCGTCCCGGGTGACAAACAGGTTCACCGGATAGTCCGGAACCTCCTGCTGCTCCTCCTGGTATTCCTCCACGGCCTCATAGCGGATGGTGGTACGGCGGTCTGTGCCGTACTTTTTCGCCACATTCTCCAGCTCTTTCACGATAATTGCCTTGATCCGCCGAGGCGAATTCACCGTATCCTCCAGGTCGGCAATTTCCTTCTGGAGCGCGTCGGTTTCCTGGGTACGCTTTAGAATATATTCCCGGTTAATATTCCGGAGCTTAATTTCCGCAATATAATTGGCCTGAATTTCGTCGATGCCAAAGCCAATCATCAAATTGGGAATCACGTCCTCTTCCAGCTCCGTCTCCCGGATGATGCGAATGGCCTTGTCGATGTCCAGCAGGATCTTCTGGAGGCCCAGCAGCAGATGGAGCTTTTCCTTCTTCTTGGTCAGGGTGTAGTAGACTCTCCGGCGCACGCATTCGGTCCGCCATGCCGTCCACTCCTCCAGGATTTCTCCCACACCCATCACCTTTGGGAAGCCGCCGATCAGGATGTTGAAGTTGCAGGGGAAGCTGTCCTGCAGTGGGGTAAGCTTCATGAGCTTGGTCATCAGCTTGTCCGGATCGACACCGCGCTTTAGGTCAATGGTCAGCTTCAAGCCGCTCAGGTCCGTTTCATCCCGCATATCGGAGATTTCGCGGATTTTCTCCGCCTTAATCAGCTCCGCTACCTTGTCGATGATGGCCTCAGAGGTGGTGGTATAGGGAATCTCATAGATTTCAATGAGGTTCTCAGCCTTCACATACCGCCACTTGCCTCGGACGCGGATACTGCCCCGTCCGGTATTGTAGACGTTGTTAATCTCGTTTTCGTCATAAATCAGCTCGCCGCCGGTGGGAAAATCGGGAGCCAGCAGATATTCCTTCAAATCGCAGTCCGGGTTTTTAATCCGCGCGATGGCCGCATTGCAGACCTCCCGCAGGTTAAAGCCGCAGATGTTGCTTGCCATACCAACGGCAATGCCATTGTTGGCCGACACCAGCACATTGGGGAAGGTGGTGGGCAGCAGGGACGGCTCCTTCATGGTGCTGTCGTAGTTGTCCACAAAGTCCACCGTATCGCTGTCAATATCCCGGAACAGCTCCTGGCAGAAGGTGTCCAGCTTTGCTTCGGTGTATCGGGACGCAGCATAGGCCATATCCCGGGAGTATGCCTTACCGAAGTTACCCTTGGAATCCACGAACGGGTGCAGCAGCGCCCCATAGCCCCGGCTGAGACGCACCATCGTCTCATAAATGGCCGAATCGCCGTGGGGATTCAGGCGCATGGTCTGGCCTACAATGTTCGCAGACTTGGTACGGCTGCCGCTTAAAAGGCCCATCTTATACATGGTATACAGCAGCTTCCGGTGAGAGGGCTTAAAGCCGTCGATTTCCGGAATGGCCCGGGACATAATGACGCTCATGGCGTAGGGCATAAAGTTGATTTCCAGGGTTTCGGTAATGGGCTGCTCAACAATTTCCGCATGAAGCCCCATTACGTTGGGATTGTCCTTATGCTTGTTTTCATCGTCTTTTTTCTTCTTTGCCATGGTTTACCCCCTCCTTTCTAGGAAATATCAGCCAGCTCTAAGAACTTATATCCGTTCTCCGTGATATGATCCTTGCGTCCCTGGAGATTATCCCCCTCCAGCAGATCAAACATCGCCGCGGTGGCCTCTGCCTCCTGGGGCATCACCTTAATCAGCCGCCGGGTAGCAGGATTCATGGTGGTCATCCACATCATATCCGGGTCGTTTTCACCAAGTCCCTTGGAGCGCTGAATGGTAATCTTCTTATTTTCACCGATGGACTTTACGATCTCGTCCTTCTCCCGGTTGGAGTAAGCAAACCAGGTTTTGTCCTTGCAGGTGATCTCAAACAGCGGCGATTCTGCGATATACACGTAGCCGTCCTGAATCAGCGTAGGCACCAGTCGATAGAGCATGGTGAGAATCAGCGTCCGAATCTGGAAGCCGTCTACATCTGCATCGGTACAGATTACGATCTTGTTCCACCGAAGGCTGCCCAGATCAAAGGCGGAAAGGTCCTTGGCCTTTTTGCCGCCGGTGATCTCTACGCCGCAGCCCAGCACCTTTATCAGGTCTGTGATGATATCGCTCTTAAAAATTCTGGCATAATCCGCTTTCAGGCAGTTGAGGATTTTGCCGCGCACCGGCATAATCCCCTGGAATTCTGCGTCGCGGCTCAGCTTTACACTGCCCAATGCAGAGTCGCCCTCCACGATATACAGCTCACGGCGAGAGACATCCTTGCTGCGGCAATCCACAAACTTCTGTACCCGATTGGCAATGTCCACATTTCTGGTCAGGTCCTTGCGGATTTTTACCTTGGTCTTTTCCGCCGTCTCCCGTGCGCGCTTGTTGATGAGCACCTGGTCGGCAATCCGATCCGCCTCGGTTTTGTTCTCAATAAAATACACCTGGAGCCGGGACTTGAAGAACTCCGTCATGGCCTCCTGGACGAATTTATTGGTGATGGCCTTTTTCG
>CAVEIY010000024.1:15792-18642 GCA_963615825.1 Flexilinea sp. | reverse complement strand
TGGTATATCCAACGGCTTCCCAGATCATGTCAATCTGGTTTGCCGAATCCTTCAGCAGCGCTTTGGCGTGGAGCAGACGCTGGGAATGAATGAAGTCCAGAATGCCAATGCCAAAGATCTCTTTAAACGTGCGGGAGAGATAGGACTGATTCATCTGGAATTTATCGCAAATTTTGGCGAGACATAGGCCGCTGTCGGCATAGTTTTCCTGAATGTAATCCCGGACGGCCTCCATTTTTACCTGCCGGGCCTGCTCGCTGCTGACACTCTGCTCTGCGATATCGGCAAACAGGTCCTCAATCAGCTGAAAAATGGCCTGATCCGTATCCAGGGGACGGAGGTAGAGATACTGCACCTCGGAAGCGGAAAGCCCGACGATATTCACCAGACTTTCGGCGTGGTTCAAAAACCGCAGCTTTGCCAGCTCAAAGGTAACGTCCGGGCTGCTGAGGTCATGGCTGGTCAGCTCCCGCAGCGTCAGCTTGGCCATGTCCAGATCCCGGCTCAGCACAAACTGATAATACTGCTTTTCCAGCTTGGGACTGACCGTTTTTGCGGTGGGGAGATTTTCGCCGGAAACCGGCAGAACTGCCTGGGTGCGGGCCAGATTTTCCAGGGCAAACTTCTGCTGGAGCCGATGGTAGGCGGCGATTCTGGCGTTGGGCAGGTTTTGATGGCCCTTGACGATGGCGCTGTGGTCTACCACCAGGCGAATGCGATAATTTCGCTCCACCACATCCACCGCCGTTTGCAGCACCCGGTCCATGGTGGGGATGATTTTGTCCGCCGGAGGATCATCGTCTATAAAGTTGATGAGAATATTGGCGAAAGCCAGATCGGATTCGCAGCAGGTAGCGAGACAATAGGGACCCAGCGCCGTTTCAAATACATTATAAACTGCCATCTTCATCAGTTCCACCTCGCGCTGAGAAAACCGCGAGGTCCCGGTGGAGGAGAACAGCTGGGAACGGTCTGCAAGATCCATAGCCACCACCATAAAGAAGTCCGTTTCAAAGGCATAGCCCAGAGTGGCAGTGTAGTCCGGTGGGGGCGCTTTTCCATAGAGCGTGACCTCGGTGTTGGCACGATGCAGCATCAGCCGTGCCAGTCGGAGATCCTCCTCCTGCTGTGCCAGAAGCTCCAGCAGGCTGTCGATTTGCTCTTTGATTTCAGCCACAGGGCTGGGCGTATGGTCCGGTGTAGCAGACAGAATAGAAAACGGGATTTCCATCTATGCGGCCCCCTTTCTGCAGGATACCTATACTATACCAAATGGGACGATTTTTTTCATCTTTTTTGACAGAAAAAAACCGCATCTTTTTTTGCCGCAGGGGCTTTGCTATAATCGAAGCATCTGATCGGCCACACAACAGGTGGAAGGAGAATGAAGAATGGAAACCAAGTATCCCAATCTGCTCAGTCCCTATCAGGTGGGAAATGTGATGTTTAAAAACCGGATGCTGGCAGGCCCGCTGGGGTTCTGCGTGCCCAACTCCGGCGGCTGCATCCATGAGCACAATCTGGAGTTTTACGAGATTCAGGCCACTGGCGGCGCAGCCCGGGTCACCACCAACGACTATCCGGTTTCCGGCGGCATGGGACCTGGCGGCGGACTGGACTTCCGGGAGCCGGTGGACATTGAGATGGAAAAAAGCATCCAGGAATATGTCCGTACCATGCATCGGCACCATACCCTAGCCTTTATCGAATTTACCCACGGCGGCTTTCCGGTGCGGGACTATGTAGACCCCGACGAGGAAACTTCTACTCCCAATATGCGCCCACTGCACAAGGGCGACGGGAAAATGCCCATGCCGCCGATGATGGGAGACGGCCGGACTCTGGCAGAGCTGAGTCAGGAGGAGATTCATCAGATCATTGACGATTTTGCCTCCTGCTGTGCCACAGCGGCACAATTTGGCGTAGACGGCGTACTGCTCCACGGCGGTCACAATAAGCTCATCGACCAGTTCCGCTCCCCGCGGCACAACAAGCGCACCGATGAATACGGCGGATCCCTGGAAAATCGGGCGCGGTTCTGCATCGAGCTGCTGGAGGCAATTCGAGCCAGATGCGGCGACCGGCTGCTGCTGGAGCTGCGGCTCAGCGGCGACGAGGGCTATCCCGGCGGCATCACCATTGACGAAACCATTGAATTTCTGATGTATCTTCAGGCATATGAGGAAAAGCACCAGGTGAATCTATATGACCTGTTCCATCTCTCCGGCGGCGACCACACCACCGCAGCGGGAAACATGGCCACCAGCTCTCCGGCTTTCTATCCCAATGCCTACAACCGCGGCTTTGCAAAGAAGATCAAGGCAGCCGGGTTCAAAAAGCCCCTGGTGCTGATTAACTCCATCAACTCTCCGGAGCTGGCTGAGGACATCATTGCATCCGGCGATGCGGAATTTGTCTGTATGGCACGGCAGCTGGTGGTAGCGGATCCCTTCTTCCCCAGAAAGGTTAAGGAGGGACGGCTGGACGAGATCAACACCTGTATCCGCTGTCATAACTGCTTTGACCGGGAGGAATGCGCGGTCAATCCCATCACCCAGAATCGGGCCTATATGCAGACCCGGGACGTGCCGCTGGCCAAGGAGAAGAAAAAGGTGGCCATCGTGGGCGGCGGAATTGCGGGCCTGAAGGCAGCGGAAACGGCGGCAGCGCGGGGCCATGCCGTGACTCTTTATGAAAAAGAGGGCTATCTTGGCGGCCTGCTGCGATTCTCCGACACGGACAACTATAAGCACGATATCCGGACCTTTAAGAACAACATGATTTCCCGGGTGACCCGGCAGGAAAATGTTACGGTTTGCCTGAACACGGAGGCAACCCCCGAGCTGCTGG
>CAVEIY010000024.1:5803-15782 GCA_963615825.1 Flexilinea sp. | reverse complement strand
GCCGGTCAGACCCGATATTCCCGGCGCAACGGGAGAAAATGTGCTGTTCTCCATGGACGTCTACGATCATCCGGAGAGAATCGGGGATTCCGTGATTATGCTGGGCGGCGGCATCCAGGCCTGCGAAATCGCGCTGCATCTTGCCAAAGCCGGGAAAAAGGTCACCATTGTGGGCAGACGGGAAAAGCTGGCCCCCCATGAGGTCATCAATAATGATGTATTCCATCCCATTCCTGCCATGAAAAAGATGTTCCGTCGGTTTGACCCACCGGTGGAAATTGTCACAGGCTGCAACTGTGTGGAGATCACCCAGCAGGGGATCCGGGGCGTGATGGTGAAAACCGGAGAGGAAATCTCCATTCAGGCGGACACAGTGGTCCTGGCTGCCGGAAGCCGGAATCGTCAGGCTGAGGCCATGAAGTTCAACCAGTGCGCCAAATTTGTCGGCATGGCAGGCGACTGCCGGGAGCCGAAGAAGATCAAGCAGGCGGTGGCAGCCGGTTACTATCAGGCCATGGACATTTAGAGGATACCCGAGCGTGATGCTCTAAGATACGACGGCGTAATTCAGAAGGAGGAAAAACCATGAAAAAGAAGTTAACTGCAATGCTGCTGGCGATGGCAATGCTGCTTGCCCTGGCTGCCTGCGGCGGGACCACCGGAAGCGAAGCGGCATCATCCGCAGCCCCCGCAGCGAGTTCTGCGGAACAGACCGCGGCCCCGTCGGAACAGCCGGAGACACCAGCTTCCGCCGAAGTGCCTGCCGATTCTCAGGCTGAGGCGATTTCTGCGGAGCCGGAGCAGGCATTCGACGACACGGTGATTACGTATCCGCTTTCCGACGGCGAGCATCTGAGCATTTGGTGCGCCAAGCCCGGAGGACCACCCATTGTACGGGACAGCTGGTCGGAGCTGGAGATTTTCCAGAAGGCCGAAGAGCATCTGGGCGTAACGATGGACTGGACTGAGGTGGACATGTTCGCCATGGAGACGCAGTTCAATCTGATGATGGCAGCCGGAGATTATACGGACATCATTTCCAGCGTGGTGCAGTGCTATCCCACCAAGGCGGTAGGCGCCTATGAGGACGGCGTGGTTATGGACATTGCCGACCTGGTTTATGACAACATGCCCAACTACTGGAACCTGGTGCATGCCGATTCCGAGAAGGAGAAGTATGTGACCACCGAGGACGGCAAAGAGCTGGCCATCTATGTGGTAAACGATCAGCCTTTGACGGAGCGCGGCCTGCTGATCCGTAGCGACTGGCTGGACACGGTGGGCATGGACACCCCCGAAACCTTTGACGAGCTGGAGGACGTGCTGACGGCCTTCAAGAACGAGTATAACTGCTCGAACCCCCTGTATGTGGGCGAAACCGGACTGACCATCCCTGCGCTCACCGCCGGATATGACATCGAATACTATGACGACGATCTGGCCCTGTATGTGGGAGATGACAAAAAACTGGTGTGCTCCTATATGACCGATAACTACCGGGACTATGTGGAGATGATGAGCCGCTGGATCAAGGCCGGTCTGGTGAACGGCGATATGCTGCTGAACAGCGACAGCGTCAGCATGAACGACACCCAGACCTATATCTGCAACGAGAACACCGGCGCATTCCACACCTCTGCCAACCAGCTTTCTACCTATTATACCTACACCTCCAATGAGAACTTCGACGTTACCCCCATCAATGTGGTGGTGCGCAAGGCTGGCGACGATACCATCAACCATTTCGGCAGCTATGAACCGGTGCAGGATATGCAGACCGTTTCCATCTCCACCGACTGCTCCAATCCGGCCTTGGCCCTGCGCTGGATCGACTACTGGTACAGCGAGGAAGGCACCATGTACATGACCTACGGCATTGAGGACTACACCTATACCGTGGCAGACGACGGTACCGTTACCTTTACGGATATGATCGTCAACAACACCGACGGCATGAGTCCCGAGGGCATGATTATGAAGTACAACTGCCAGGGTAAAATCTGCGGCGTGATGATGCAGAAGGCACTGTGGGCGTACTATTCGGATAAGCAGAAGGAAGTCATGGATTTCTGGTCCACCCAGGTGGAATATGACCGCTCCATTCCTCTCTATGTCACCCTGACCACCGAGGAATCCGCGGAGTATAACGGCATCGTTTCGGATATTACGGCCTATGCAGAGTCGGAGCTGACCAAGTTCCTGTTCGGTGACCGGGATATTTCGGAGTGGGATGCATTTACCGCAGAGCTGGAGGCGATGGGAATCAACGACGCCATTGCAATTTATCAGGGCGCTTACGACAGACAGACGGCATAATCAATCCGGATGCGCGAACCATTTGGAGCAGAAGCTCCGGTGGCCAGCGCATCCGATTGGCTAAGAAAAGGAGAATTTAAATGATTGAGAAACGATTTGGGCCGGGAACCCATCTGGTGGCGGAGACATTTGCCTGCGAGCATCTGGTGATCGACCCGGAGGCCCAGCTGCAGGCGCCGGATCATCATTATCTGGTGCTGACGGTGGACGGAAACACCCATCCGGTGGCTCCGGGAGAATACCAGGGGACGATTACGCTCTCGGTTGCGGAATACTATGTGGAGCCGCCGTATCCCTCGGTGAACCGGGGCGATCCCATTGACCTGGAGGCAGCCTTAACCGTTCAGGACGGAAAAATTGTGCCGGAAAAGAGCGTTCCTGCGGCCCTTCACGGCGGAAAAATCACCGGCCACAGCGCAGATGGGTTCTATCTGGGAACGGATCGGGAAAACTTCGGCGGCATTGTGGTAGACGGTGCGGAGGAATACACGGTCAACGATGCCAGAATCGAAATGACCGGGATGGGCCTGAACGACTTTGTGGGCATGGGCGCCGGAATTGCGGCTCTGGGAGACGCCCGGGTGACCATCAACGACAGCGATATCCATCTGTCCTCCGTAACCCGCTGTGCCGTTCATGCAGGCGGCAAAAGTGTGGTAACGGCTAATAACTGCCGCATGAGCAACTATTCCCCGGAGGCGGAGCTGGGCAGCTGGAGCTGGGGCATCAGCGTTCGCGGCACCAATCGCCTGTGCCAGCTGGCCGATGATGCTGAGGTACACTATAATGGCTGCGAGCTGACCTCCAACGGCTGGGGTGTTCTGTCCGTGGATGGCTCCAATTACGCAAAGATGTTTGTCAAGGACAGCGTTCTGACCCTCAGCGGACCGAAGAGTCACGGCTATGGCGTCTTTTGCATCGGGCCTACACCGATTACCGTGGACAATTCCGTCATTGACGTCAACGGCTTCCCTGTGATGATGATGAGCATGGAACGGAAAGGCTCCGTCACGCTGAAAAACGGCAGCCTGCTCACCGGCCGACGCTATGGTGCGCATCTGACCAGCGATGACGGCGGTACGCTGCTGGTGCAGGATTCCGCCATCCGTACGGAGAAGTCCGCCATTGTGGCCAAGAATTCCAATACGAATATCATTCTGCGGAATGCCCAGGTGGAGGCCGGAAACGGCGTGCTGGTGCAGATGATGGACACCGATGATCCTGGTCTGGCCGGAGATTTTATTGATGTGAGCATGTATGCCAAAATGGAGGATACCTATCTTCCGGGGCGCGATCTGACGACGGCGGATCCCAAGGTGGATTTGTTTGTCACGGTGCAGGATTCCGATTTGACCGGTAATCTCTTCAATTCCTCCACGAATTTACCCAGACTGGCCAGCAAGGAAAAGCCTGAGGGAATTCCAAAGCGTCCCGGAATTGTGCCGCCCGGACGGCTGGCCGGATCCATTCCCACCGGCGACGGCCCCGCGGCACCCCCACCCCCGCCACCCAATGTGGACAGCATGAAGGGCGAGGACGGACCGATGATGATGCCGATGATGGGACCGCCCGGGCCGAAGAACCTTCAGGTGGTGCTGGATGCATCGACGCTCACCGGCGCTATCAGCGCAGCAAAGCAGCGCTATCGGGAGGGCGTTGAATATATCGACGAAACCACCCGGGAGGAGCTTTGTAATGTAACCCAGATGCCTGCACCCGCCATCAACAATGGCGTGATTGTGGAGCTGAAAAACGGCGCAGTCTGGACGGCGGCTGACGTTTCCTATCTGACGAAGCTGACCATCGGCGAGGGGTGCATCGTCCATGGCCGGATGACGGTCAACGGGACGGCAGTTCCCGCAGCGGCTGGCACCTATACCGGCGCAATTGAAGTAAGAGAAGAATAAGCGGAGGCAATGTCCCCGGTTTGCTGACCTGATTGGGCCGGTAAGCCGGGGATTTTGCGGAAGCTGTGACTTGTCCCGGTGCTTTGAACGAAAATCCCACCATGGTTCTGGGAAAAATGCAGTCTTTTTTTCGGGACTATTGTATTCTCACGGGAGATGCGATAAAATGAACACAATGTGCAGATGCACATCACACAATGCCGGAGATGGCCGAAATCGGGAGAAGCCGATGGCTGAATTCCGGAAATAAACGGAGAGGAGATCCCTATGAAAGGATTTGTAACGAAGCTGTGTGATATCGACAGCATCGAAATCCCCGAGGAAATGCTGGATATTCGCGTAGATGAGGGACAGGTGGAAGCGGAGCTTTCGGCCCTGTCTCTGCGCTATGCAAAGGAGGAACTGGCGGAGACGGCAGCGTGCGGCGACACGGTGTTCTGTCGGGCCGACAAGGAGAGCTATCCCGACGGCAGAACCATATTGATCTATACCGCCGTCCCGCTGCCCGGCGCAGAGGATGCGGCAAAGCAGCTGCTGGGCAAACGTGCCGGTGATACCGTTACGGTGCAGCTGGCAGGGAAAACAGCCGCGCTGACGGTGGAAAAGGTTCTGCGCCGGATTCCCGTGGAGGTCAGTGACGAGCTGATTGCACAGCTGGGGCTGGAGGGAGTCGCCACGGTTGCGGATTATCGGAATTACCTCCGGAAAAAGGCCATGGATGATCAGAAAATGGAGAAGAGCAAGGCCGCAATCCGCTATATCCTGGATCAGATGGATGCAGGCAGCACCTTTGAATACGACCAGCAGGAGCTGGATGCCTATGTCCAGAAGAACATGGAGCAGTATCTCAAGGATATGCAGGAGATGGGCATGGAGGAATCGCCGGAGGAAATCAAAGCGTCGATCCTCGCCCAGGAAAAGCAGAACTG
The DNA here is from genome assembly GCA_963615825.1 of Flexilinea sp. Classification (GTDB taxonomy): domain Bacteria; phylum Bacillota; class Clostridia; order Oscillospirales; family Oscillospiraceae; genus HGM13006. The sequence goes on along the minus strand of CAVEIY010000024.1, from coordinate 10,630 downwards.
GATGGCAGAGGCCTTCTGTAAGGCACATAACATTGCAGTGGATCTGGCCGATGCGGAGAATCAGGCCGATCAGATGATGGAAATGATGCAGCTCACCGGCGAGCCGGTACCGGAGCGGGAAGAGCTGGTGGAAATGGGACTTCAGAACGCCTATTTTGAGGGCATCCTTCATTATATGGAAGGAATTCTGGAGAAGAAGATGGGAGGCAGCCATGGCAACGATTGAACTGAAAAATGACGAATGGAAAGCGTTCATCCAGAACGAGTATGCGGTGGTGGACTGCTACGGTCAGGATTGCGTGGCCTGCGTGATGCTGGAGCCGATTTATGATCGGGTGGCCGACGAGCTGGCCGGGGTTTCCTTTGGACGGCTGGACATCTCCTATTACCCCAGCATGGCGGACGCTTACGGCCTGAACGCCATGCCCACGCTGATGTTTTTCAGAAAGGGCGAGCTGGTGGACCAGTTTGTTGGCAGCATGGAGCGGGAGGACCTGCTGGCGCTGATGGCAAAGTTCCTGTACCAGTAATCAGAGGGAGCAAGCAAGATGGGAAAGATTCGACTCAATGAGGACCGGAAGACGGTAGCGCGGGTCAAAGAAGGACTCAAACGCACCGGCGGCTACTGTCCCTGCCGGGTAGAGCGAAAGCCGGAGTATCAATGCGTCTGTGAGGAATTCAAGGCGCAGATTCAGGACCCGGAGTTTGAGGGCTACTGTCACTGTCGGCTCTACTATAAAGAAAAGTAATCGGATGGATAAAAGGAGAATTCACGTGCTAAAAAAAGTAATATCTGTGGCGCTGACCCTGGCTGTGCTGCTGTCGCTGGCTGGCTGCGGACTGTTCAGCGATAACTCCGTTGTAAAGCTGGGGGAGGATTATACCCATAAGGATCCCAAGAATCTGAGTTATGACCAGCGGGTTGTGCTCCGTGGCGAGGAGTTTCAGGACACCCTGGAGGAAATTGCAAATTCTGCGGCCTACCCCGATACCATGATGTATGACGACGATGGCAACGTCATCGGCATGTATGACTATGACGAGGAAACCGGTCTGGCTTCCGGATGGACCGATCTCAGCGACGGTACCTATACGGAATTCCCTGCGGGGGAGGAAGTAGACCTGGGCAAGCCGGATGCATCTCAGATGATCGAAATTCCCGGCACGGTAACGCTGTATTTTGTGGTTTACGGCAACAAGGGCAGTGCAGAGGCAGCCTACGGATATGCGATGCTGTCCGATGCTTCGGCCAAGGAACAGGTGGAAGAGCTGATGGAAGCCTATTATGGTCTGACCTTCAGTGAAGAGAGCGATACGGTGCTTACAACGCAGCAGGATCAGGCGGCCATCGACGCAGCCTTTGCCGATATGGAGAGCTATGGCATGACCATTGATACCAAGGATGCAGAGGCCTATGCCGATATCCTGAAGCAGACCTATGGGGTCAGAACCTATGGGGGCGTAAACCCCTATCAGCCCTATGCCGATCACAAGGACCCGGAGGATCTGGATTATGACCAGAAGGTGGTGCTCACCGGCAACGGCGCTGCGGCAGTGCAGGAGCAGTATGCGGACGATGTCTCCTCCCTGACCACCTTTGTCTATGGCAAGAATGGCGAGGTTGTGGCGGACTATACCTATATTGAGTGCCCCTCCAAGGAAGCGGCGGACGAGCTGGAGAGCGATATGACCAATATGATCCGGGTGTCCGATACTGTTCTGGAGCAGGTGCTGACGGGCAGCGAGCTGACCAATACCGTAAATGCCTATATCGGCTATAACGTGCTGAAAGACAACTCTGTGGACGAGTACGTGAGAATGATTGAAGAGACGTATTTCTCTGAGATCTACGAATAACGAAGGGCACAACGGATGCCATCCCAACAACGGCATGGCATCCGTTTGCCGTATCTTCCTCTAGGAGGGAAGCTATGGATACGCAAGAAAAGGTGCGGAAAGACCAGGGTAGCTGGAAGGCGCTGTTCCGCACAATCAAAGCGCTGCATTTGCCCTGGGCCTGGATTGTCCTGGGCCTGGGCCTTAACCTGGCAGTGAACCATCTGCTGCTGAAGCTGCCGGACACCACTGCGGATTTGCTGGGTGGACAGCTGGATTCCGCTTCGCTGACGAAGGCAATCCTGTATTATGTGGTCCTGGGCCTGATGTCCTTTGTGGCTATGGCAGGCCAGGTTCAGGCTCAGTCCTATGGTGTAAAACGGGCAAGAGATTCCGTGTGGAAAAAGATGCTGGGCATGCGGATGGAGTATTTTGATCGGAACGATCCCTCTGATCTCATGAGTGCCATCATCAACGACAGCGGAAAAGCAATCGACGATATGGTTAACGTGATTGTCTATCTGATCCCGGATATCTATTATGTGGTGATGGCGCTGCTGCGGATCAATCAGTATCACTGGATCCTGGCGGTTTCCTGCTTTGCCATGCTGCCGCTGAAATACCTCTACTCCTTTGTCATGGGCAGATTGGTCCAGACCAGTACCACAAAGGTATATGACGAAATCGGTCGGCTGACCAGTTTCCTGGCGGATCGAATCAGTCATCTGCCTCTGATTAAGACCTATACCAATGAGGAAAAGGAAGGGGAGGCCGGTAAAGCGGTGGCCCATAAGCTGCTCCGGGCAAACATGAAGCTGGTTCACCTGGACAATATCTCCACGGGAATTGTGGCGGTATTGGATGTGCTCCAGAAGTTCATTGTAATTGTGGTTGCAGTTATTTTGCTCCAGCGGAAGGAGATCACCATTGCTACCTGGCTGGCATTTTTCCTGTTTGCGGAGAATTTGTTCCCCAATATGGACGAAATCTTTGAGGTCTGGATTCGGGCCAAGGGCGTCCACGGCACCTTCCGCCGTATGATTGAGATTATGGAAGGGGAAAACGAGGAGGAACGGGCGGCGCTGGACTTCCCGGAGACCGGCGATATTACGTTCGAGAATGTCACCTTTACCTATCCGGAGACAGATACGCCTGCGCTGAGCCATGTTTCCTTTACGATCCCGCGGGGCAGCTGTACCGCCATTGTGGGCCTTTGCGGCAGCGGAAAAACCACATCGGTGAGCCTGCTGGAGCGGTTCTATACCCCGGAAGAGGGAACCATCCGCATTGGCGGCACCGATATCAGGGACATTGCCCTTTCCCAGTTCCGGAAAAACTTTGCCTATGTGCAGCAGGGGGCTGAGGTGTTCAGCGGGACCCTGCGGGAGGCGCTGACCTATGGCATTGACCGGGAAATCACCGATCAGGAGATTATGGATGCGGCGGAGAAAACCGGCTTTCGGGAGTATCTGAGCCTCTGTGGCGACTGCCTGGACACCCCGGTGGCCTCCGGCGGTACCTCCATGTCTGGCGGACAGAGCCAGCGATTGGTCCTGACCCGGGAAGTGCTCCGGGGCGGCGATATCATTCTGATGGACGAACCGACCTCTGCACTGGATGTTCGGGTGTCGGCAAAGATTCAGGATACCATGGACACGGTATTTGCGGGGAAAACCAGAATTCTCATTACCCATGATCTGAGCTTCGCCCAGAAATATCAGCGGATTCTTGTGATGAAGGGCGGCAAACTGGTGGGCGACGGCACCCACGCAGAGCTGCTCAGGACCTGTGACACCTACCGGGATATGGTAGAGCACCCAGAGGAGGCGGCAGTATGAAAAAGAAGAATATTGCCCGGTATTTTTCCGTTCTCCAAGGGGTAAAGCTGCCGTGGTTCCTGATTCTGATGAGCTTTGCGGCTTCGATTCTCGCCATGAGTTCACAAATCCAGGTGGCAACCCTGACTGCCAGCATCATTGACACCAGCCAGAATGCCATTGACGGCCAGGCATTGGTGGGCTACATTGCGATGGTGGTGGTCACGGCGGCTTTGACGATTTTTGAAACCTATTTCACCCGGAAGATGGAGGAAACCATCAATCTGCGGGTGAGAACAAAGCTCTGGGGCAAGATCATGCATTTGCCCACCCGATATTATGACGTGGACAACGGCGACGAGCTGGTAACCCGTATTACCTCCGATGCCGAAGCTCCTTCGTCCCTGTTCTCCATGGCGGTTTCCTTTGTTACCTGCGTGGTCACAACCATTCAGGCGTTCTACCAGCTCTATGGCTATAACACCATGCTGGCGAACTATTCGCTGCTGATTATCCCGGTGACGCTGCTGCTGTGCATCCTGTACGGCAAGCTGACGTTCCGGCTGGGCGTTTACAGCACAAGGGTGACGGCAAGCAGCATGGCCTATCTGGCCGAGCGGGTACGGAATTTCCGCCTGATGAAAAGTGCTGCGGCAGAAAAGCTGGAGGCGGATCAGGGAAGCCGCTCCTTCCGAAAGATGTATCTGGCGGATTTCCTCAACTGGCTGCTGGTGGCTGGCTATCAGCTGGTTTCCAGCCTGTTTTCGATTCTGTTTATCGTTGTGATATTCGTCATTGGCGGTCAGCTGATTCCCAGCGGTGAGGTAACCATTGGCGACTTGACAGGCTTCTACATGATTTCCGGCATTGTGGCGCTCCAGCTGATGCAGTTCTTTATGAACGTCGGTTCGGTATCCGGCATCTTTGGCACCATGTACAAAATTGCCGAGATTTCGGAGACGCAGCCGGAGCCGACTGAGGGCGATCCGGTGCCGATGGTATGCCGTGATATCGTATTTGACCATGTGAACTTCTCCTATCAGGAGGGGCAGGAGGTGCTCCGGGATCTTTCGGTGCGCATTCCCATGGGAAAGGTGACGGCGATCATCGGCGGCAATGGCGCAGGAAAATCCACCATGCTGAAGCTGATCGAGCGGCTGTATGAGCCGAGCAG
>CAVEIY010000024.1:0-5793 GCA_963615825.1 Flexilinea sp. | reverse complement strand
GCCGAGCAGCGGCGCGGTTCGATTTGGGGACGAGGATATTCGCGGCTATCAGCTGACGGATTGGCGGAATCGGCTTTCCTACGTCTCCCAGAAAAGTCCGCTGATCGGCGGCACCGTCCGGGAGAACATCACCTATGGCCTGGAGCATCAGGTCAACGACGAGGAACTCAACGCGGTGGCAAAGCAGGCCAACTGCTATGACTTTGTGATGAAAAAGCCCGGCGGCTTTGACGAAGAGGTGGGACTGGACGGCTCCAACTTCTCCGGCGGTCAGGGACAGTGCATTTCCATTGCCCGGGCAATGCTGCGAGGCGGCGACTATCTGCTGCTGGACGAGGCAACCAGCAATCTGGACGTGGTCAGCGAAGCCATGGTCACAGGCGCCATGGATCATTTGATGCAGGATAAGACCACCATTATGGTGGCCCACAACTATGCTGCAACGAAAAATGCGGACTATATCATCGTCCTGCGGGATGGCGCTGTAGAGGCTGCCGGTACCCCGGAGGAGCTGCTGGAAACCAACGAGTATTACCGGATGTTCCGTAAAACGCTATAAGGAAAAGGGCATGCTGCAATGGTACGCGGCATGCCCTTTTTGCATAAAAAGAATCCAAAGAAAACTGTTGACTAATTCAAATCCTGCTATATAATTGGAGGTGGTTCGAATGAACTAATTCATACTAAAGGAGAGAAACCGATGAAAAGAAGAATTTTCAGTCTGTTTGTCGTAATGGCACTGCTTGTGTCATCGCTTAATATGACTGCGTTTGCGGCTCAGAGCGATACGGACACATTCCATACGCAGTATACCTATACCAACAACGGCTACACGCTGGAGAAAGTCTCTCACGCCGATGTTACCGCTGGCGATACGGACGGCTTTGTGGACTATTATCAGTACACGGATCCCGACGGCCAAATCTGCACCGGTGTAGTGGAGCACATGTATGTAGAAGGCTCCGACAATGCAACCCGCGACACGGCTGCAGAGCTGGCGAAGCTGAAAACCAAGCTGGAGGGCAAGTATCCCAATGCCACCGCTGAGCAGATGGACAGCATGATGGCTGAAATCGAAGAAAGCCTTACCGGCGATGGCGGCCAGTCCTATGCGTTCTCTGCCCTGGGCTATGGCGACTGGGTTTACATCGGCACCATGTACGGCGGCACCGGCATTACCAAAAATAATGCAAAAACGATGCTGAAATCTCTGGGCCTGCTGAAGGACGAGACCACCGATCCGGACGCTGCTGAGTACAACCAGAAGATGATTGACAGCTTTGTGGGCCTGCTCTATGGTGACGACTATTACACCGAGCATCCCGTTCCCACACAGGGCATTCTGTTCAAGATCAATGTAAAGACGGGCGAGACGAAGATCCTCATGGCTGGCTCTGTCAACGGCTATCAGGTTACGCTGCGGAATGCAGTTGAGTACAATGGCCGCTTCTATTTCATCGGCACCCAGGTTGGCACCGAGAGCGTAGCGGATGCATCGACCGGCATTCCCTCTATTTTCGAGGTTAATCCGGAGGATGACTCCTTCCGCACGGTCTATCAGGCTGTAACGATGGACGAATACAGACAGATGCAGGCTGCTCGCGTATTCCCCATTCCCCGTGCCATTGCGGTTTACAAGGGTTCCCTGATTGCCTCCGTTACCCAGATGGATGGCGCGCACATCATTGCCTATACCCCCGACGAAGATGATTTCAATGCGGACGGCAGCTTCAAGGGCATCAAGGTTGACGGCGACAGCGCACTGCGCAACTCCGAATTCACGGAGATTGCAGCGCAGGACGACGAGCTGCTGAACTACCCCGCTTATCATATGTATGATGCCAACTACGGCGGCACCGTCTATCAGATGATCGAGTACAACGGCAAGCTGTACATGGCTATTAACGCCGGTCAGAAGGCACTGCACTCCACCCTGAATCCCACCGAGGGCGTTTACACCGCGGTGGATCCCGACACCCTGGAAGAGACGGAGTGCTATGCCGGCTACGCAATTCTGGAGGGCACGTTGAAGGACGGTGCATCTCCCTCTGACCGGGATGCCTGGACCTGGACCCCGATTATCGGCAACACGGCAGACGACCAGTGGGACGACAGCGTCAACCATGCGGACGTGACCCCCGCAAAGTACACCTTTAACATTGACCCCAATCGCTTTGCAGCAGCAATCTGCACCATGGAGGTTTACAACGGTTACCTCTATATTGGCGATTATAATGATGTAACCCAGGCAACTTATCCCATGCTGAATATGGACTTCATCCATCTGGCAACGGTTTTGTCCCAGTCTGTCAACCTCTACCGCATGGATGAGAATTACAACATCGACCTTGTGGTTGGCGATGCCACCAAGACCTTCCCGGATGGTTCTCTGTCCGGCTGGGAGAGCGGCTATACCGGCCTGGACGGTCACGGCAGCCGGATCAACCAGTATACCTCCATGACCCAGATTTGGGACGAGGACAAGACGGACGATAACGATGGCGTGATGCTTTTGGGCACCCTGGACGAGGGCTCGCTGCTCCGTCCCATGGTCAAGATCACAAACGGCGATGTACTGAAGATGGACAAGGATGAGTGGACCGAGAAGGTAAACTATCTGAAGGTAATCATCCAGCTGCTCCTTGAGAAGGATTCCGATGATGCTGATGCTCCTGCAGGACGGGAGGCAACAAACGCCGCGTCCGCCGAGGAACTGGTTCAGCAGGCCATTGATGCGGCAAATGCATATGACAGTACATACGGTGCGGAAGCCGCAGCGGAGTTCAGCCTGGAGGATGAGAACAGCGCAGCCCAGAATGGTACCGCTGTTTCCCTCACCGAAGAGCAGACCGCAGCTCTGGTTGCAGGCATTGAGGATGGTACCATCGTACCGAACACCATGCCGGAAGAGGATGCTGCTGAGGCGCTGACCCTGACCTATGGCATGAGCGGCATCACGGATCTGCTGGATGCCAACGGCCAGGAGAACGTTGAGGCGTTCGCAAAGATTTACGAAGCACTGGTAGAGTATTATCAGCAGCTGGTGGCGCAGGGCGACGTAGAACTCCCCGAGGAGATTCAGAATGTGCTGGATCAGCTTCTCACCGAGGAGAACGCAAAGCAGCTCAAGGCTCTGCTGACCTGCCTGAATGCTGTGAAGGATTCTGTTGTCGGCTGCGACACCTATGCCATTACCACAGATGCTGACGGCAGCAACATCAACATTGACACCATCACCCTGAATGGTCTTGGCGATGACTCCAACCAGACCATGCGGAACTTTGCAATCACGGATGATTATGTGGTATTCATCCCCGGCAACGCCATTCGCGGCGGCTCTGTCTATCGTCTGACGGATTGGCCCGGAAAGCCCGCGCCGGTAGCGAAATACAAGATCACCGTGGGCGATAACGGCAACGGTACCGCAACCGCAGATTACACCGAGGCAGCTGCCGGAACGGAGGTTACTCTGACCGCAACGCCCAACTCCCGCTACCGCTTCAAGGAGTGGAAGGTTGTCAGCGGCAACGTAACCATCGAGAACAACAAGTTCACCATGCCTGAGGGCGATGTGGAGATTCAGGCAGTCTTTACTCTGAAGCATCCCTTTGTGGATGTACCCGAGGGCGCTTACTATGAGGACGCTGTCATCTGGGCAGTGGACAATAATATTACCGCCGGTACCAGTGCAACGACCTTTGAGCCGGATAATGTTTGCACCCGTGCTCAGATTGTCGCATTCCTGTGGCGTACGGCTGGCCGGCCTGCGCCCAAGTCCATTAACATGCCCTTCAACGACGTGCCGAAGGGGAGCTTCTACTATAATGCTGTGCTGTGGGCGGTGGAGAACGGTGTGACCGCAGGTACCAGCAAGACAACCTTTAGTCCTGACGAGCCTTGCACCCGTGCCCAGGCTGTTGCTATGCTGTGGCGCTCTCAGGGCCGCCCGGAGGCTGGTAAGGACAATCCCTTCACCGATGTCGATGAGAAAGCATACTATGCTGACGCGGTGCTGTGGGCTGTGAAGGAGGGCGTAACGGCAGGTACTTCGAGTACCACCTTCAGCCCCGACGACAGCTGCACCCGTGCCCAGATCGTAGCGTTCCTGTATCGCGCACTTGGAAAATAAGCAGGCGATCTGACACTGGGCAGATAGCAAATGAAAGAACCCCCGAAGCAGTGACCAGGCTGCTTCGGGGGTATTTATGTGGATAGAGAAGGAGATGCGCTGCGGCTTGGCAGCGCATCTCCTTCTCTTGTTAAACCAGTTTTAGTATTTCGATCAGGAATATCCAGGTGAGTCCATAGTATACCACAACGGCAACCAGGTCGTTAACCGTTGTAATCAGGGGACCGGAAGCCACGGCAGGGTCGATGCCCATGCGCTTAAACACCATGGGAATGACGGTGCCAAACAGCGCCGAAGCAGCCATGGCAACCATCAGTGCAATGCCGATGCAGCCGGAGATGGAGAAGGACATGGGAACCGTCTGTCCCTTGGCGGCCAAAAGGTACAGGCCGATGCACACAAAGCTCAGAATGCCCAGCAGCGTGCCGTTGAGCAGACCAACCTTGGTTTCCCGGGGGATCAGCCGCAGCCTGTCCTTGACGGGGATGGTTTCGTCGGTGAGCACCCGAATGGTAACGGCCAGAGACTGGGTGCCGACGTTACCGGCCATGTCCAGAACCAGGGACTGAAAGCAGATAATCAGGGGCAGCTGCGCTACAACGCCCTCGAAAATGCCGACCACGGAGCTGACGATAAGCCCCAGTGCCAACAGGATGATGAGCCAGGGTAGGCGCTTTCGGGTACTTTGCAGCACAGACTCCTTCAGATCATTTTCTGCGGTCAGACCTGCCAGCTTTGCATAGTCCTCGCCCATCTCCTGATCGGATACCTCAATGAGGTCTTGGGCGGTGACGATGCCCAGCACGCGGTTCTGCGCATCCAGCACAGGAATGGAGTCCTCGGAGTAGTCCTTCAGGGTTTCCATGCAGTCGTCCAACTGTTCTCTGCCGTAGACGTAAGGATAGGAGGTCTGGCAGAGGTCCTGCACCTTGGAGGACTTGGGGGCGATAATCAGATCCCGGAGGGGAAGGGCGCCGAAGAACGTACCATCTTTGGCCAGTACGTAGAGCGTGGAGATGTTCTCGGTATCCTTGGCTTGCTCCGACAGCGCAGCCATGGCGTTTTCCGCGGTGTCGCTGAGAGGAACCTGAATGAAGTCGGTGGTCATATAGCTGCCGATTTCATCCTCATCATAGGAAGCAACCAGCAGGATGTCTTTTTTCTGCTCTGCGGGCATAATATCCAGCAGGGCGTCCCGCTTTTCCTTGCTGAGCTGACGGAGCACATCCACAGCGTCATCGGCTTCCATGCCGGACACGATGTCAACTGCTTTGCGGATGTCCAGTGCTTCCAGCAGCGGACCGGGTTCATCTGCATAGGAAAATACGGTGGAAAGGGTTTCGGGGTTCAGCACCCGCAGCAGCTTCTTCTGCTGAGGTGCACTGAGCAGCGGCAGAACCGCCGCGATGTCGTTTTCGTGGAACTGCTCCAGCTGATGTGCCATCAGGGCCGGGGAGGTGCTGCTTTGCAGTACCTTTACAATGGCGTCCTGATTTTCCGTCATGCTGCGATTCCAGCTGAGCTTTGTCATACACATAACCTCCTTGAAGTTTGGGTTCACGGGAGGGCTGACCTGCAGACAGGCGCAAAAAGCCCCTGATCTCACCAAAGCGGGCAGATCAGCACTCTGCGGCTGTGTATGGGGAAACCAGGGCGAATGACAA
>CAVEIY010000023.1:0-18980 GCA_963615825.1 Flexilinea sp. | reverse complement strand
AGATGGGCAAGCTGCTCTACGGCGAGGACTGCGTTACCCGGTTCCGTCCCCACCATTTCCCCTTCACCGAGCCTTCCTGCGAGATGGACGTGCAGTGCTTTAAGTGCCACGGTACCGGCGAGGTAGACGGCCACACCTGCCCCACCTGCCACGGCGAGGGCTGGATTGAGCTGCTGGGCGCCGGTATGGTGCATCCCAAGGTATTGGCTGGCTGCGGCATTGACCCGGAGGAGTATTCCGGCTTTGCATTCGGCTGCGGCGTAGAGCGTATGACCATGAACCGGTTCGCCATCAACGACCTTCGTTTGATCTTTGAGAACGACGTTCGGTTCCTGGGGCAGTTTTAAGGAAAGGAGTGAAGATTTGTTATGAATATTTCGAGAAAATGGCTCAATGATTATGTAAAAGTCGATGTCAGCGATCATGAGTTTGACGCTGCCATGACCATGTCCGGCACCAAGGTGGAAACCACCGAGGTTTTGTCCGCTGAAATCAAAAACGTAGTAGTCGGCAAGGTGCTGGAGATTGTCCGTCATGAGAATTCCGATCACATGTGGATTTGCCAGGTAGATGTGGGTGAGGACGAACCCATTCAGATTGTCACCGGCGCGCAGAATGTCAAGCAGGGGGATCTGGTTCCCGTTGCCAAGCACAATTCCTATCTTCCCGGCGGCGTTCACATTACCAAGGGTAAGCTTCGCGGTGAAAAATCTAACGGCATGCTCTGCTCCCTGAAAGAGCTGGGTCTTACCGTCAACGATTTTCCCTATGCCATTGAGGACGGCATTTTCATCATCGAGGAGCCTGACGCCTATGTGGGTCAGGATATCAACACCCTGATTGGCACGGATGACTCCGTGGTAGAGTTTGAAATTACCAACAACCGTACTGACTGCTATTCCATCATCGGCATTGCCCGGGAAGCAGCCGCCACCTTTAATCAGCCCTTTACACTGCACGAGCCTGAGGTCAAGGGTTCCGATGCGGGCAGCATCTTTGACAAGCTGGAGGTGGAGGTAGAAGCCTCTGACCTGTGCAACCGCTATACCTCCCGGATGGTAACCAACGTCAAGATTGGCCCCTCTCCCCGTTGGCTCCGTCAGCGGCTGCATGCCCTGGGCGTTCGTCCCATCAACAACATTGTCGATATCACCAACTATGTCATGCTGGAGTATGGCCAGCCCATGCATGCCTTTGATTACCGGTATGTCAGCAGCGGCAAGATCGTGGTCCGCCGTGCCAAGGACGGCGAGCAGCTCACCACCCTGGATGAGCAGGAGCACACCCTCACCAATAAAATGCTGGTCATCGCGGACAACGACAAGGCAATCGGTTTGGCCGGTATTATGGGCGGCCTCAACTCCGAAATTCTGGACGACACTACCACTGTTGTTTTCGAGAGCGCCAACTTTGACGGCACCTGCATCCGTCAGACCGCCAATGCCCTGGGTATGCGTACCGACGCTTCCACCAAATACGAAAAGGGTCTGAACCCCCTGGATACCTATCCTGCCATTCAGCGCGCCTGCGAACTGGTGGAGCAGCTGGGCGCCGGTGATGTCATGGACGGTGTCATTGACGTGCTCAACTATGTGCCCGATCCGGTTACCGTTGCCTTCGAGCCGGAGAAGATCAATCGCCATCTGGGCACCGCGCTTTCCCGTGAGGATATGGTAATGTATCTGGAGCGTTTGGGCTTCACCGTCGAGGGCGATCAGCTCCATGTTCCCTCCTGGCGTACCGATATCCACTTCATGGCCGATGTGGCCGAGGAAGTGGCGCGGATGTACGGCTACGATAACATCCCGGTTACGACCTTCAAGGGCGCTGCTGCCAAGGGCGGTTATACCCCTGAGCAGAAGTGCAAAAATCAGGCCGGTCAGATTTGCCGTGGCATGGGCTACAGCGAAATTCTCACCTACTCCTTTGGCAGCCCCTCTATGTTTGATCTGATTCGCCTGCCTGAGGACAGCCCCCTGCGCAAGCCCATTAAGATTCTCAACCCTCTGGGCGAGGACACCTCCGTGATGCGTACCACCTCCCTGCCCTGCATGCTGGAAACCCTGGCACGGAATAACGCACACCGTAACAAGGCTGCAAAGCTCTATGAGCTGGCAAAGATTTATCTGCCCGTTGCCGGTGAGGATCTGCCCAAGGAGGACATCATCCTGACCCTTGGCTCCTATGGCGAAAACGAGGACTTCTTCTCTCTCAAGGGCGAGGTTGAGGCACTGCTTCGCTGCCTGAACGTAAAGCCCCATACCGTTGTGGCCCAGAAGGAGAACCCCTCTTATCATCCCGGCCGCTGCGCGGATCTGTATGTTGACGGCAAGTATGTTGGCGTATTCGGCCAGGTTCATCCGCTGGTGGCAGCCAACTATGGCATCTCCAGTGAAATCTACTGTGCAGAACTGAATTTCACCACGCTCATGACGCTGCTGGCTCCCGAGGCCCTGTATCGTCCGCTGCCCAAGTTCCCCAGCGTTGAGCGTGATCTGGCACTGGTGTGCGACGACGCGCTCACCGCAGCCCAGGTCGAGGCAGTGATTGCCGGTGCCGGCGGCGAACTGCTGCGGAGCGTCAAGCTCTTCGATCTCTATCGCGGCAAGGGCATTCCGGAGGGCAAGAAGTCCCTGGCCTTTGCACTGGAGCTTCGTGCCGATGACCGCACGCTGACCGACGCGGATTCCGACGGCGTTGTGAAGAAGATTCTCACCGCTCTGGAAGAAAAATTGGGCGTAATCCTGCGCTAAACTGCAATCCAAGCACCGCCGCAGCTTTTGCGGCGGTGTTTTTTCTATTTCCATTCGGTTTGTGCCAGTATCCCGTCATTTTATGAAACACATCGCAGTTATTGCTGCAAATAATCACTGATTTCTTGCATTTATACTCTTTTTTTAAAGTTTTTCGCACTGCCTCTTGCATTTCGCTTTCGTTTGTAGTAGTATAGGAAAAACGAAATCGGGATCATGAAATGAGACTTTCACATTTTTGCGATTCCGGATTCATATAGGAAAGGGTGTTAGTCTTATGGCAATCAAAAACGCTTATTTGAACGGCATTTACGAGGATCTCTGCGCACGCTATGCAGAGCAGACCGAGTATCTGGAGGCCGTCAACGAGGTACTGGAAACGCTGGTTCCCGTTGTCGAGGCCGATCCTCGTCTGGAGCAGCAGAACATCATCGGCCGTCTGGTCGAGCCTGAGCGCATTATCATCTTCCGCGTGCCGTGGGTAGACGATCAGGGCAAGGTTCAGGTCAACCGTGGCTATCGTGTACAGTACAACTCCGCCATCGGTCCCTATAAGGGCGGCCTGCGGTTCCGCGACAATGTAAACCTCTCCATCATCAAGTTTCTGGGCTTCGAGCAGATTTTCAAAAATGCCCTCACCACACTGCCTATGGGCGGCGGCAAGGGCGGTTCTGACTTTGACCCCAAGGGTAAGTCCGATATGGAAGTTATGCGGTTCTGCCAGAGCTTTATGACCGAACTGTATCGCCATGTTGGCGCTGATACCGACGTTCCCGCCGGTGATATCGGTGTTGGCGCACGTGAAATCGGCTATCTGTTTGGCCAGTACAAGCGCCTGAAGAACGAGTGGACCGGCGTGCTTACCGGCAAGGGTCTTTCCTATGGCGGTTCTCTGGCCCGCACCCAGGCTACCGGCTACGGCCTGTGCTACTTTGCCGATGCTTATCTCCGTGCAAACGGCACCAGCTTTGAGGGCAAGCGCGTGATCGTTTCCGGTTCCGGCAACGTCGCCATCTATGCCAACCAGAAGGCAACCGAGCTGGGCGGCAAGGTCATCGCCATGTACGACTCCAACGGCTACATCGTAGACGAGAACGGCATTGACTATAAGGTCATTCAGGAGATTAAGGAAGTCAAGCGCGCCCGGATCAAGACCTATGTAGACTATGTTCCCACTGCAAAATACGTAGAAGGCTGCAGCGGTATTTGGGGCGTTCCCGCTGACATCATTCTCCCCTGCGCCACTCAGAACGAGATTGACGCTGAGGCTGCTAAGAAGATTGTTGCTGGCGGCGCTATGGGCGTGTTTGAGGGTGCCAATATGCCCTGCACCCCCGAAGCAATCTCCATCATTAAGGGCGCCGGCCTGCTGTACAGCCCCGGTAAGGCATCCAACGCCGGCGGTGTTGCTACCTCCGGTCTGGAAATGAGCCAGAACTCCGAGCGTCTGAGCTGGACCTTTGAAGAGGTTGACGCAAAGCTCAAGGGCATCATGGAGTCCATCTATACCGCCTGCGCCGAGGCCGCCGAGAAATACGGTATGGCTGGCGATATTCAGGCCGGTGCAAACATCGCCGGTTTCCTGAAGGTTGCCGATGCTATGCTGGCTCAGGGCGTTTGCTGATTCCCAAACTGCATAAAAATGGACTGCCGAGCAATCGGCAGTCCATTTTTGTCTTACTTCTGTGATCTCACGACCAGACAAACCAGCAGAACAGATAGCCCACAATCACCGCGCAAAGGGTAAAGGGAACACCGATTCGCAGGAAATCCTTTGTTTTGACCTCGTAGCCCGCTTTCCGCAGGATACCAATGCCCGCAATGTTGGCAGATGCGCCAATGGGCGTGAGATTTCCGCCCAGGGTAGCGCCAGTCAGCAGCCCAAAATACAAAAGATACGGCGCACAGCCCAGGGTCTGGCACAGGGCGCGGATCACCGGCAGCATGGTAGCCACATAGGGAATGTTATCCACAAAGGCAGAGCATGCCACCGAACCCCATACAATCACCGTATACAGCAGGAACAGGTTGCTGCCGCCCAGGGATGCAAAGATATTGCTGATATCGTCAATAATCCCCACTTCGGTGATTCCTGCGATTACCACAAACAATCCGGTCAGCAGACAAATCGTTTCATAGTCGATCTCTTGGAACGCCTGCTTGACCACCACCGTATCCCGGCGGGTCACATAAGAATGTACCAGTCCCACAAGGAACAGTCCCACACAGATCAGGCCGTTGGTAATGGACGGGCGGCCCTTCCAGAAGGAGGCCAGAATCAGCAGCAGAACATTGGCACACAGCAGCCAGGTGGGGAAATAGTCGCTGACCTCGGTATGCCCCTCTGCGGTAAAGGGCTTGCGCTGATCCCGAAACAGGAACATAATCACAGGAACCGTCGCCAATGCGCCAAGCTCCACCGCGAAGAAAATACTGGGCTTTCCATCCATAAAGAAGAAATCGTTAAAATCCATATTGGCATAGCCGCCCAGCATAATGGAGGTGGTATCTCCCACCAGAGTTGCAGCTCCCTGCAGGTTGGAGGAAACCGCAATGGAGATAATCATTGCAACCGGGGAAATATTCAGCTTTTTTGCAATGGCAAGGCCCACCGGTGCAATCATCAGTACGGTTGCCACATTATCCACAAATGCCGATACCACACCGGCAAACAGCGACATGATCACCACAACCCACATCACGTTCGGGGATTTTTGCAGCAATACCTCCGCCATGCGATTGGGCATCCGGGACTCAATAAACAGCGATACCGTTCCCATGGTGCCTGCCAGCATCATAAGGACATTAAAGTCGATGGCGCTTCCCAGGCTCTGTACCGGAACAATGCCGGAAACCAGGAAAATCACGCCGCTGATAACCGCCACCCATGGGCGGTATTTGGGCATTGCAATCATCAATACATAGGTAACAATAAATAAAATCAGTGCAAATATCTTCATGGGCATCCTCTCTGTAAGCGTGAAAAAACCTTCCGGAATCAATCCGAAAAGGCGATAGAACTTTTAAAGTATACAAGATCCACCATGCTTTGTCAATGAAAAAACGGCGCATCCCGCAAAGGAAATTTGCAGAATGCGCCGGATTCATTTACTTCAGCAAATAGCGCTCATACGCCTGCTGATACAGCTCCTCCATCCGATCTCCGCCCATGGACACGATGGTATCCCGGAAGGTCTGGAAGCTCTCCGGGGTCAGCTCAGCCTGACCAAGAATGAACTTCATAATCTCCGTGGAGGCGTAGGTGGTAATATCAGAGGACAGGGTTGCATACTCCTGATTTTCCTCCTCGTTCAGCGCTACACCGGTAGGCAGGTTATAGCTGCCGTCTGCATCGCAGGTCCGGAAGGTGTCGAATACGTTCCACTCTTCATCGCCAAAATAGTAGTAGCCTGCACGCACATCCATAATGCTGGGCAAATGACCGCTGGCCACGGCAGACGCATAGATATAGCAGGCGTCCTTATAGCTGATGCCGTCGGGGTTGTTGGTAATCAGCTCGGTATACTGCGGCTTGCCCTCTGCGTCATATTCAAAGGAGTGGCCTTCGTCACCGTAGTTATACATCAGCTGTCCTGCCTCAGAGAACAGATAGTTTACCATCATCATAATGCCCTCGGGATCCTGGCAGGCAGTGGAAATTGCCCAGGAGTCCTGCTGCTTAATCCGGGAGAAGTTATCGGTCCAGCTAAAGTGCAGCGCATCGTCCGCATGAACCTTTGGAGCATGGATGGGCATCAGCTCATAGGTATAGCTGGGATCCGCATAGCTTTCAATGGTGGCAATGTTCGCAGCGGTGCCGGTATCCACCGGGCACTGTCCAGAGGCAAACCACTTATCGGTAGAGCCCATCTGCACATTGAAGAAATCGGAATACAGAGTGCCGTCCTGATACCAGTCCGCCAGCATCCGAAGGTAGTCATAGTAGTTGTCATTCAGATAGGAATAGACCACTTGACCGTCAATCACGTTATAGCCGCCGGCATACAGGTCATAGCCATAGCTGTACAGGGAATCATCTCCCCGGCAGTCGGCCATGGCGTTGCCAATGCAGATGCCCTGAGCACCGTACTTTTCCATACAGGCCTGCACATAGTCATGCAGCTGGTCATAGGTTTCAGGCTGCTCCATCCCCAGCTCTTCCAGCCAGTCCCCGCGGATCAGAATGCCGCCGTTTTCACAGCCGGCTTCCTTATAGATGGTCGCTACCGTGGGCAGGCAGCCGTTATCGGTAATCAGCGCGGCACGGAGTGCAGGGTCCGTATCCAGATAATAGAGATAGTTGGGCGCATACTCCTGGGCCAGATCATAGAGGTCGATGATGATATCGTCGGTAATGGCAGCATCATAGCCCTTGGAGTAATGGGAAACACCGTCGGAGATGATATCCGTATAATCTCCGGAGGAAACCATCAAATTAAACTGCTCGGAAACCACACTGTCGCCCACTGCGGTAACCTCCAGCTTGACATTACAGTTTTCCTGGAGCAGCTTCATATTGTTGATATCCGTCGCCATATCGGACACCAGACCGTTCATAAAGAACGGCAGCATGGTCCACATGGTATAGGTCCGCGTCTCCTCGAACAGCGGCAGCGCAACCTCCTCCAGCTGCGGTTCCGGTGCCTCGGGTGCAGCAGATTCTGCTTCACTGGTGGGTTCTTCCTCAGAAACCACTGTGGGCTGCTCCGGTGCTTCGGGGGTACGCACTGTTTCTGTCTCCGATCCTGCCGGAGCCGCAGACGATGCCGATGCCGCACCGCCTCCGCAAGCCGAAAGCACTGCCGCCAGCATGGTCATGACCAGCAGCAGAGATATTCCGCGTTTCCATTTCATAATGCATTTTCCTCCTCTGGGAAGCCGCCATTTGGTGCTTCCATTTACAGATTTTGATGCATTCATTATATTTTCATTTCGTATTGTTTGCAATTCTATTTCCATTCTCATTCATTCCATAGAAGAATAGACAAAGGGACTGCTGCACCTGGCAGCAGTCCCCTGTAAAAAATCTATGCAAAAGAAACGATCCGATATTGAATTTCCTGTCCGCGCTTTCTCTGCCGTCGGCTTTCCAGCACCGCAAGCACAAGTCCCAGAAAGAAGCCCACAATGCCAATCAGGTTTCCATGGCCCCAATACTGCCCCAAAAAGTAGCCAGCAAGAAACAGCACCACCGGAATCACATAGACCAGCAGAATCGCCCAGGCAACCTTTTTCGTCTCACCTTCGATATAGACCGTATCTCCCACCCTGGCGCCAATGAGATTCTCCGCCGAAACGATGATCTCCTCCTGGGCAGCCATGGCGCCGCAGCCGCCTGCACACTTGCTGCAATCCCCGTGGCAGGCCGTAGGCCGATGATATTGTACCTGTGCCATGTTCCCACTGGTGGACAGGACCATAACCTTCTGTTTCATGGCGTTACTCCTGGGGTGCAGGACTGGTTTCCCCATCGGTTCCGGGGCTGACGTCCACTGCAACCGCTGTGTCATCGGACTCCGTTGGCTCCGAAATGGATACCAGCACGCTATAGCTTCCCATTGCACCAACGCCACTGAAACCATCCACGTATACGTCCACAGGAACGCTGAACTGTCCGGTGGAGGTGCCGATGGAGCTAAGGTCTGCCACAGCCCGAATGCTGCTGGCCGTCACTGCGTCCATCACATCCGACGGACCGCGCACCTTGATCTGAAGGGATACCGTTCCCAATGCCGCTTTCAGGTTAGACGGAACATTGGCCAGCTCCAGATTCGTTACCCGCAGCGTCTTTTCCTTGAGGTTCTTCAGCTCTACGGTGACATCTGCCGTCTCCTCGCCGGTCATATTCGTGAGATTGTCTGGCAGTACAATATTAAAGGTGCCGGTATAGGCCGTGTTGGTGGGAACGGTGCTCAGGTCAATGTTGCCGATATTCAGGGAGTTCATGCCCTCCAAATCCTCGGCAGATCCCTTTACGGTGATGGTAGAAGGCTCAATGGAGGACACCACATGCTCTTCCGTTGCGCCGCCGCCGTCGATGAACTGCACCGTCAGAGGCAGCTCTTTCACCAGGCTGACCGTCATCATTACGCCAATTTTATCGACGCTGCAATGGATTTCGTCCGATGCAATCTCATTGCCGTCCGCATCCACCAGCGTATAGGCAAGGGAATCCGACACGGTTTTACTGAGGTTCGTCCGCTCCAGCACAACCTGTGCATGATCCACCTGGGATACCTGATCCTGCGGACCGCTGATCTCCAGGGTGTCATATTCCAGCTCAATGGGATCCTGTACATAGCCGTCGGCCACGCTGCCCTGGAACACGGCCTGCACCGGGATTTCCTTCACGCTCAAAAGGTCCACCTGCACATCCACCTCATAGGTGCTGCGTGCTTCAATGGAAATATCGTTATCGCTGACGGTTTCGGGCATTTCAACCGTATACCGCAGCTGCCACTCTCCGGGGCCAAGCACATCGGCCAGGTCGGCAGTAATGGTAATGTTGCTGTTGCTGAGCTTGAGGAGATCCTGACGTTTGCCATAGACCTTTAAATCCACTGTAGCGTTGCGCCCCTGGGTCAGCGTCAGATTCCGGTCAGAAAACAATCCGTCCTCATTGGCAAAGGTCACGGGAATATTCCGAATCCACTGGCTGTCCTCCGGCGTAACCGTGGTAACCACATAAACCCACAGGCTCAGAGCAATGACAACCGCCAGCAGCAGGGATATGATTTTATTACGTTTCATGGCTGTCATCTTCCTGATTCTTTTTGGATTTTTTGAAGAAATCGCGGACCCTATGATGAATGGGCTGTACATCCTCAGCCATCAGCTCCGTCCGAAGCAGCTTGGTCAGGGTCTCCGGGGTTAAATATCGCCGAAGGTTGCCGCCCACCACGCAGGAGATGACGCCGGTTTCCTCCGACACCACCACCACCACCGCATCGGAATGCTCGGTAATGCCGATAGACGCGCGGTGACGGGTACCAAGGTCACGGCTCAGGTCCGGATTTTGGGTCAGCGGCAGCACACAGCCCGCCGCCGCAATCCGCTCGCCGCGAATGACCACTGCGCCGTCATGCAGCGCCGCCTTGGGGAAAAAGATATTTTTGAGCAGCTCCGAGGAAACCGCCGCATCCACAATCGTGCCGGTTTTAAAATACTCCTCCAGATTGGTCTGCCGCTCAAACACAATCAGCGCGCCAATCTTCTGCCGGGACATGCTGCGACAGGCAGCTACCGTTTCGTTGATGGTATGGGTCAAATCGCTGACCTGCGCCTTGGGCACAAACAGCCCTTTGATGCTGCTGCCGCCCAAACGCTCCAGCAGCCGCCGAAGCTCCGGCTGAAACACTACCACCAAGGCGATCAAGCCAACCTCAATGGTTTTGCTGATGATGTAGTTCAGGGTATTCAGGCCCAAAACGTCCGACAAATAGCTGATGACCAGCAGCGCCACCACTGCCTTCACAATCTGTGTTACCGTGCGGGATTTTGACAGACGCAGCAGCTTATAAATCAGGAAAGTGACAATGGCAATATCAAACAGGTCGGTGGGAAAATTGATAATCGTAACAAACCGTAGAATCTTGCTCCACAGTAGGGTTAGTGCATTCAATAGCGTACATCTCCGTTCCGTGCGGATCATGCAGGTTTACATATATTATTATAACGGAACCGGGAACAAAGCGCAAGGCTGATGGACGTGTTTTTTACTTCTTCACAAAATTTTAACAGGGGCGGATTGCGCGATGTGCCCCTAGGGGATCTTTTGTTCCCGCACCAGCTGTTCCACCGCCTCTGCCAGGCAATCTATGTCTTTCCGCTGGTTCATGGGGCCAAAGCTGACCCGGATGGTTCCAGTCTCCAGCGTACCGGCGGTCTGATGGGCCAGCGGCGCACAGTGGAGTCCGCTGCGCAGGGCAATATCCCAGCGGCGGGACAATTCCTCACCAAACAATACGCAGTCCGCCTGTTCTGTCACAAAGGACAATACGCCGGTTTGATCTTCGCCCTGATAGAGCCGGATTCTGGGAATTACTCCAAGCCTTTTTGCCGCATAGCCCAGCAGTTCCCGTTCTCCGCGGAGGATTTCCTCCGTTCCCAGCCGCCGCACCGTCCGAAGTCCCGCCAGCAGTCCCGCTGCCCCAGGCATATTATGCGTCCCGGGTTCCAGTCGGTCCGGTAAAAATTCCGGCATTTCCATCTGACGGGAAACGCTGCCGGTTCCGCCCTCCAGCAGTGTTTTTGTCTCATGGCCGCAGAGCAACAGGCCGGTACCCTGAGGCCCCAGGAGTCCCTTATGTCCGGGCATGGCAATAAACGCCGCGCCCAAACGCTCCATGTCCACCTCCAGGCAACCCGCCGACTGCGCCGCATCCAGAACAAACGGAATGCCCCGATTCCGACATAGCTCTGCCGCCGCTTCCACCGGCAGCTGCCATCCAAACACATTGGATACATGGGTCATAACGCAGAGCTTCGTCTCCGGCGTCAGCAGCTTCTCCAGCTCCTCCAGCATTTGCTGGGTATCAAACAGCTTCTTCCCCGCCACATGGATGTCTGCGCCAACGGCAAACAGCGGACGCATCACCGCATTGTGCTCCATGGAGGATACCACCACCCGATCTTCCCGGCTTACCAGAGATTTGATGGCAATATTCAGTCCATGGGTACAGGAGGTGGTAAGAATCACCTGCTCCGGCTGACAGTGAAACTGCGCCGCCGCTTCCATCCGAAGGGTAAACAGCAGTTCTGCCGCCGCATCCGCCCCGGAGCTGCTCCCCCGTCCCGGCGACGGAAGATGGCTAAGTCCCCAGGCCATGGCTCGCTCCACGCTTTGAGGCTTTGGAAGCGAGGTGGCAGCATTGTCCAGATAGATCACAATGCCACCTCCCTGCCCCGGCCACTTTCCAGGAGAAAGCTCCGTTCAAAGGGATAGCCGCCTGCCCGCAGCTCCGCCGCCGCCCGCCATCCGTCCCTTGCCGCCACCCGGATGCCATAGCCGCAGCCGCCAGTGGACAAAAAGCTCGGCGTGCGCCCGACTGTGCCTTGTATTCCCGCCTTACTTAGTATCATCGCGCCTTTTCGAGCGCCGGTTTGCGCCCGAAAGGTGAAAAAAATCATGCTCATAGAATCCCCTCCATGAGCATGATATGATTTTTCTGCAAAAACTGTCACATTTCTTCCAGCAGGCAAACACAGTGGGCGGAAATTCCCTCCTGCCGACCGGTAAAGCCCAGATGCTCTTCGGTGGTCGCCTTGAGATTGAGCTGATCCTCCCGAATATCCATCACGTCCGCCAGCTTCTTCCGCATCAGGGGAAGATAGGGCATCAGCTTGGGCTTCTGGGCAATGATCGTAGCGTCCAAATTGCCTACCCGGTATCCCTTTTCCCGGATCAGCTCCATCACATGCCGCAAAAGCTCGGTGCTGTCCGCGCCCAGATAGCGGTCATCGTTGTCGGGAAAATGCTGTCCAATATCCCCCAGCGCCGCAGCCCCCAACAGTGCATCCATCACTGCGTGGGTCAGCACATCGGCGTCGGAATGGCCCAAAAGTCCCAGGGTATGGGGGACCTCAATGCCGCCCAGAATCAGTTTGCGTCCTTCTGTGAGCTTGTGGACGTCGTAGCCGTGTCCGATTCGCATGCCGCGTTTCTCCCTTCTAAAATCAGCTCTGCAATTTTAAGATCCAGAGGCGTGGTGATTTTCAAGTTTTCCTCGCTGCCCTCGGTGAGATAGACATGAACGCCCAATCCCTCCATGGCACTGCAATCATCGGTATATTGCAGCTTTTCCTTCTTGGCCCGCTGCCAGGCTGCCACCAGAAGATCCCGGTCAAACACCTGGGGGGTCTGGACTGCGCGGAGGGTTGCCCGATCCGGCGTACTCTCCACTCTGCCGTCCTCTCCCACCACCTTGATGGTATCCTTCACCGGAATCGCAGGAGCAGCGGCATGGTAGGAAAGCGCCATATCCACCGTGCGGCAGATAATTTCCTCGGTCACCAGCGGTCTTGCTCCGTCCTGTACCGCAGCCAAAACCGTCTCCCGGCTGGCAGCGTTCAGTCCGGCCTGTACCGACTCCATTCGATCCTTTCCACCTGCCACAATGGCGCTGACCTTGGTAAAGCCCTTTGCTTCCACCAGCTGACGCATTTGCTCCAGCCGATCCTCTCTGGCCACCACAACAATCTCGTCAATGCACCGGGCACGCTCAAAGCTCCGGATGGTGTGGACGATCACCGGCTCGCCGTTCAGGTCCGCCATGATCTTGTCCACCCCACGCATCCGCGTTGCACTCCCCGCCGCCACAATCACAGCAGTGCAATGAGTCCAACGTTTTTCCCGATGCCAGTCAAAAATTTTCATACCTTCTCCTCAAGCCGTCCCAGCTGCTCCAGCGCCAGGAGAATGCCAAGCTTGCCGGATTCATAGGTAATGCCGCCCTGAAGATACGCCATATAGGGATCACGCATCGGTCCATCGGCGCTCAGCTCAATGGAAGCGCCCTGTACAAAGGCTCCGGCAGCCATAATCACCTGGTCCTCATAGCCGGGCATATCCCAAGGCTCCGGCGTCACATAGGAGTCCACCGGCGCACCCATCTGGACGCCCCGGCAAAATGCCCGCATCAGGTCCGGTCTGCCGAATTTCACGGTCTGAACAATGTCGCCCCGGACTGCATCCATGGAAGGAGAGGTTTCAAAGCCCTTTTCCTCCATGGTGCCTGCGCAGAACACCGCCGTTTTCAGTGCCTGTGCCGTTACATGGGGCGCCATAAAGAAGCCCTGATAGAGCAGCCGGTTCACATCCTGCGTACAACCGCATTCCCTCCCGATGCCAGGGCAGGTCAGCCGCATGGCCGCAGCCTCCACCAGGTCCTCCCGACCGACAATATAGCCGCCGGTGGGCGCAATTCCGCCGCCTGGGTTTTTAATCAGGGAGCCTGCCATAATGTCTGCGCCTACCTCCGTTGGCTCTATGTCCTCAACAAACTCGCCATAGCAGTTATCCACAAACACCAGAATATCCGGATTGGCTCCCTTGGCAGCCGCAATGATCTCGCCAATCTCCCGCACCGTCAGCGCAGCACGGAGAGAATAGCCACGGGACCGCTGAATCATTAAAAGCTTTGCATGAGGTTCCTGCACCGCACGGCAGATTTCGGGAATATCCGGGTGCAGGTCCGGAGTCATATCCACCTGACGATAGGCGATGCCCATCTCCCGGAAGTTTCCGGGTGCATTTCCGGTGATGCCAAGTACGCTTTGCAGCGTATCATAAGGCGCACCAAAAGCCGAAATCACCATATCCCCCGGACGCAGAATGCCCATCAAGGCGCAGGTGATGGTATGGGTGCCGTTTACAAACTGACTGCGCACCAAGCCGGACTCCGCCCGAAATACCCGTGCAAAGATTTTATCCAACGTGTCTCTGCCCAGGTCGTCATAGCCATAACCGGTGGTACCCACCAAATGGGCTGCGCTGACTCGATATTCCTGGAATGCCTCCAGCATCTTTTCGGCATTTTTCTCCGCCACCGCATCAATTCGCTCAAAAATCGGTTTTGCTTTTTCCGTTACCTTCTGTGCAAGGATTCTTGTTTCCGCTGAAACCATGTTATAACTCCGTTTCTGCCAGCGCCGCCACCAGACGCACGCAGGCTTCCATATCTTTTTGATCGCACACCTCAAGCGGCGCATGGGTATACCGGCAAGGCAGTGAAATGCCGCCTACCGCCATACCGGCTCCGGACTGTGCCATGGGACCGGCATCGGTTCCGCCGCCGGTCATAATGTCCTTCTGAACCGGAATCCCGTGTTCCCTGGCAATCCGGTCAAGTGTCTGAATCAGCTCCGGACGGCACAGGGCGCTGTGGTCCAGAATCTTAATGCCGGCGCCCTTTCCCAGTACCGCCGTTCCGTCATGAATGGAACCGGGCACATCGTCTACTGCGGTTACATCCACCGCTACTCCGATGCTGCCCTGAATCTGAAATGCCGCAGGACCGGCGCCCCGGGTTCCGACCTCTTCCTGCACGGAAAAGACGTAATAGACCTCATTTTTCAGGTCCTTCATCTCGTCCAGCGCCTGAAGCAAAATTGCACATCCGGCGCGGTTATCGAGAAACGTAGACAGAATCCGTCCGTTTGCCTCCATAAAGCGCGGAACAAAGGCCGCCGTGTCGCCAATTGTCACCAGCTGCTCTGTCTCTGCCCGCGAAGCGGTGCCAAAGTCCAAATAGAGATCCTTTGCCTTTAGCTCTTTGCCCACCTTATCATCCCGGATGCAGATTGCCGCTACCGTTCCGTTTTCAAAGCGAACCGGCGTATGGGCAATGGTAGCCGGGTCCAGCCAGCCAATGGCGGTAAACCTTCCGTAACCGTCCTTGTCGATCTCCGTCAGCATCAGCCCAACCGTGTCCATATGGGCAGAGAATACCAGCTTTTTCCCGCTGCCGCCAACCTTTGCAACCACATTGCCCAGCGCATCGGTCTTTGCCGCAATGTGCTTTTTCCGGAGATAGTCCAGGAGCCAGGCTTGTACGGCTCCCTCACTGCCGGACGGACCATACAGCGCTGTAAGCGTTTTTAACATCTCTGTCATCGTGCTTCCTCCTCCAAGAACCGTCTGAGTACCAGAACCATCTGCTCCGGGTCCTTTCGGTCAATCATCTGTCCGGGTGCTTTCTCATAGGCCACAGGGCAATAGAGGGCGGCGACCTGCTTTCCCTGCCCCGACCGCTGAATTGCACCGCCGTCTCCGGCTGTTTCTGCCCGTGCAATGGGCTGCACCGGAACATCCTTTGCCGCCGAAATTAGCCGACGGGTCAGCGTTTGGTCAAACAGTGCGTTCTGATCCATTCTTGGGATCACCGGTCCCAGCCCTAGCTTCGGCCCGGTTTCATCGCCGGATGCCACAGGGCAGAGATCCAGCACCACGCAGACGCCATTTTGCACCTCTGCGCCAACGCCATATGCGCCCCGGCAGCCCACCTGATGCTGTACCGTAAACGCCATGGTCACATCCACCGGAAGTTCCTGCTCCAGCAGCTTCAGCAGTACGCCGCAGCCTACGCTTCGACTCATGGCCTTGCCCAGGATTCGGCTGCCCAAAACCCGAAACGGCTCAGCAAATACGCCGGATTCTCCCGGCTGGATCTGCGCTTCCGTTTCCTTCCGGTCTGCAAACCCCAGGTCAATATACAAATCCTCCACCTTGGGAAGCTGTTTCCGTTCTTCCACTGTGGTCAAATGGATGGGTTTAAGGCCTACAACGCCCCGATGGCCGCCGTCTCCTACCATCACCTGTCTGCCCAGGATATTCCGCCGCGCAATGCTGCCCATCAGTCCGAATTTCAGCAGGCCTTCCTTGGTGATTTCCTCCACCATAAAGCCCGGCTCGTCCAAAGGAGCTGCCAGCAGAATCGGCTCTTTGGGCGAATGCTTTCCCGGCACCTGAACCAAGAGATTGCCCAGCCGGTCTACTTGATAGGAAAGCCCACGCTGCGCTGCGATATTCTGAATATACGCCCGCGCACTGTGCTCCCAGCCGGAGGGAGCCGTCAACTGCGAAAGGGCCTTCATGGTTGTCAGCATGGCTTCTCCTCCTCTCCAAAGCTCCGGAGGAATGCCGCGATCAGCTGTGCCACCGCTTCCACATCCTTCAGGTCGATTTCCTCCACCGGCGTATGCATATATCTGAGCGGCAGAGACAGGAGCACCGAGGGCACCCCATCTCCCGCAATCTGCGTATGCATGGAGTTGGTGCCGGTACTGCCGGCCATCACCTCACGGACATAGGGAATCTTCTGTTTCTCCGCCAACTGCTGGAGCTTGCAGGTGTAATCCCGATCCAGCACCGGGCTATAGCCAATGGCCGCACCGCTGCCCAAGGGAAAGCCTTTGGGAGAATCCGGACTGTCGCCAAAGGTCACATCTGCCACCAGCGCCACATCCGGATGGATTTCATAAGCGCCGGTCAAAGCGCCCAGTCCCCCCTGCTCCTCCTGTACGCTGCCCAAAACGGCAACATTCACCGGAAGTGCTTCGTCCCTTGTCAGTTCCATGGCACGAAGCAGGGATAGATAGCAGCTTCGATTGTCCAGCGATTTTCCAAAGAAGCGGCTGCCCACCGTCCACGGCTCCGTTGCGTAGGCGATGCGGGTGCCCACCGGGATCTTCTCCGCTTCCTCCGCTGTGATACCGCAGTCAATCCGCAGATCTTTTCTTGGAATCGGCTTGTTTTCCTCCATTCCGGCCTCACCGCAGGAGATCACGCCATATTGGACCGGCTCCGTCAGCACCATCACCTGAAGCCCCGGAAGCATCCGATCATCCACACCCCCAACTCCGCCGGTAAATGTAAGGAGTCCATCCTTTTGCCCGGTCACCACCAGCCCCACCTGATCCAGGTGCGCATCCAGCAGCACCGTTTTCGCACCAGGATTTTTGGAATGCCGAACCCCAATGAGATTGCCCAAAGGCGTAACCCTTGTCTCATCCACCAAAGGGGTTAAAAACGACTTTGCCGCGTTCACAGCCCCGTCCTCCTGCCCGGAAACACCGTTTGCCCGGGACAGGGCGGATAATACCGCAGAAAGCTCCATCAAAGCTCCATCACAACCTTCTTAAAGCGATCACCCCGCTCCTCAAAATTCCGGAATCGGTCAAAGGAGGTGCTGGCAGGCGACAGAATCACCACATCTCCCGCCTCCGCCCGGGCAGCAGCGTTCCGAATGGCGTCGTCAAATTCTGCAACATCTATAATTTCCGGATTGGTACCGTCATAACCAGGAGCTTTTTCTGCGGCAGCGCGAATTTTTCCCGCAGTCATGCCGGTAAGCACCAGCAGCTTTACATGCGCCTGGAGATCCGGACCAAGATCGTCATAACCGATGCCCTTATCCTTTCCGCCCGCTACCATAATCACCTTCTGTCGGAAGCTGCGGAGTGCTGCGCGGGTACGGTTGGGGGAAGAGTCAATGGAGCTGTCATAATACTTTACGCCATCCTTGACCCGTACCAGCTCAATCCGATGAGCCACGCCGCCAAAGGTCTTTGCCAGCTGCTCCATCACCGAAACCGGAACGAGACCGTCTACCGCACAGAATGCCGCCATATAGTTTTCAATGTTATGAACGCCGGGGATCAGGATCTCCTCCGCAGGGAAAATCTCCGTTTCCGTTTCACCCGCTACCCGGCAGATCATGCCGTCCTTCCGGAGGTAGTAGCCATTTTCCGGACGGCGGACCCGGGAAAACTGCAATACATTCCCCGCCGCCTTTGGGACAAAGCCATTTGTGATCTCATTGTCCAGATTCAGGACTACGGTATCCTCAGCGGACTGGTGGAGATAGATATTCTCCTTGGCCGTCACATACTCCTCCATATCCTTGTGGATATCCAGATGATTGGGGGACAGGTTGGTCACTACAGCCACATGGGGACTCTGCGTCATGCCCATGAGCTGGAAGGAGGATAGCTCTACCACAGCAACATCGTCCTTATGCATCTGCTCTGCCAGAGGAAGCAGCGGTGTACCGATATTGCCGCCGCAGTATACCTTCTTACCGGCGCCCTCCAGCAGCTTTGCAATCAGCGTCGTGGTGGTGGTTTTACCGTCCGAGCCGGTTACGCCAAAGATCGTGCAGGGGCATACTGCGAAAAATGCCTCCATTTCCGAGGTAACGGTGCAGCCCTTTTCCCGCAGTGCCGTCAGCTGGGGGCAGAATGCATTGAGTCCCGGGGTACGGAACACCACATCTGCCTCAATATACTCCAGATAGTCGTCACCCAGGGTCAGCTTTGCTCCCTGACGCTCCAGCTCCAACACCTCCGGCAGCAGCTTCTCTCTGGGGGTTCGATCCCGGCACTCCACTGGAATGCCCCGCTCCAGCAACATTTTTACCAGCGGGCGATTGCTGATTCCCAGTCCGATGACGCAGACCCGCTTTCCCTTCAGCGCTTCAAAATATTCATTTACTGTCATGTCGATCAGTCCTTTTTGTTCTGATATAGCCAATGTTATATTGTACACGATAAAGCGGGATTTGACAACGGATTTTCCCGTTTCCATCCGTTTTTTCCGCCGAAATACCGGTATGTCCCCTGAGAAATTTGCATTTTTGTTTGACAACGCCGGGAAAGTACAGTATCATGAAAAGCGTGACCTGACCGGACAGCCGCGGAGGGTGTGCCGAAAGGCCCCCTGTGAGGAAA
>CAVEIY010000022.1:0-19145 GCA_963615825.1 Flexilinea sp. | reverse complement strand
CCTGCTTCTGGCTGGTGGGCTTTGGTTTGATGTTTGGTTACAGCAGTGCTGTGTTTGGTAAGCTGGATCCCCTGATTATGGCGGATTATGCCAGCATCCTTCCTGCAGGCGTTCCCAAGTGGGCTTATGTAATTTTCCAGACAGTGTTCTGCGCTACGTCTGCAACGATTGTCTCCGGTTCTATGGCAGAGCGCACGAAGTTCTCTGCTTACTGCATTTATTCTGCTTGCATTTCCCTGTTTATCTATCCGATTTCCGGACATTGGATCTGGGGCGGCGGTTGGCTGAGTCAGCTGGGCTTCCACGATTTTGCCGGTTCCACTGCGGTACATATGGTTGGCGGCGTTTGCGCTGGCATTGGTGCAGCAATGCTTGGTCCCCGGATTGGTAAATATGATAAGAATGGAAAGCCCCGTGCAATTCTTGGTCATAACCTTTCCATTGCTGCGCTTGGCGTGTTTATTCTTTGGTTCTGCTGGTTTGGCTTTAACGGCTGCTCCACGGTTGCAATGGACAGCGACGAGGCAGTTGTTTCTGCCGGCCTGGTATTCTTCAACACCAATATGGCAGCTGCTGTTGCCTGCGTTACCACTTTGATCTTTACCTGGATTCGCTATGGTAAGCCGGACGTTTCCATGACCTTCAACGCTGCTCTGGCTGGTCTGGTTGGCATTACCGCCGGATGCGATATGGTTTCTCCGGTGGGTGCAGCGATCATTGGTATTGTTTGCGGCCTGCTCATTGTCCTGGCTGTGGAGTTCTTTGATAAGGTTGCAAAGATTGATGATCCTGTCGGTGCAATCTCCGTTCACGGTGTCTGTGGTGCAACCGGTACGATCCTGACCGGCCTGCTGGCTACCGATGGCGGCCTGTTCTATGGCGGTGGCTTCCGGTTCTTCGGCGTGCAGATCCTTGGCGTGGCTGTAACTGCTGCTTATGCCGCTGTGGTTATCTTTATTGTGTTCACTGTAATCAAAAAGACCATTGGCCTCCGCTGCTCTGCTGAGGATGAGATTGAGGGCCTGGATATTTCTGAGCATGGCCTGGCTTCTGCTTATGCAGATTGGGTGCCTGCCACTTCCATGAACATTGATGATACCTATGCTGCTGTGCCGGTTACCGGTACGACCCCTGTAGAAAAGGCAGTTCCCGTTGTGAAGGCGCCCAAGCCTGAGCATGAGGGCAGCAAGTATACCAAGATCACCATTGTGTGCAACCAGTCTAAGTTTGAGGCATTGAAGGCCCAGATGAGCCAGATTGGTGTAACCGGTATGACGGTAACTCAGGTTATGGGATGCGGCGTACAGAAGGGCAAGACGGAGTATTACCGTGGTGTTCCGCTGAATATGAACCTCCTGCCCAAGCTTCAGGTTGATATTGTGGTGTCTACGGTACCGCCTGCATCGGTCATCGCGGCAGCAAAGAGTGCGCTGTATACTGGTCATCCCGGTGACGGAAAGATCTTCCTGTATGATGTGGAGGATGTGGTTCGTGTCCGTACTGGCGAGACGGGAATTGCAGCACTGACTGGTCCCGACGAAGAGTAATATGAATGGGGCATCCCGTATGGGGTGCCCCATTATCGGTGCAAGAAAAGAGTTGACGGGAGAAATATGCTGTGATAAAATAACAAAGAATAAGGGCCTGTAGCTCAGCTGGGAGAGCGTTCGGTTCGCATCCGAGAGGTCGACGGTTCGATCCCGTTCAGGTCCACCATCTTATCTGTAAAAAAGATGCCGAGAACTTTTATCCTGCGGATTTCCGCAGGATAAAAGTTTTTTTAGGAGAAAAACGGCGTTTTTACATCAGAAAAGTTCGGAGTTTTCGGATTGACTTTTTGGCCTGATTTTGATGCCTAAAAAAGATGAATTCCCATATATTTGTGACCTAAATGGGAATGAACCTATGAGCTCCCCATTTTCATACAGATTGATCCACCTTCTGGCAGCTATTTTGGCTGTCGGAGGGTGGCTTTTTTCATTGGTCGGGGTAGAATTATAAATTTGGTGATTCTGCTCGATTAGTAGGGTAATACTTAAACAGATAGTAAAATGGAGCACAGAGTTAAATTTATTCTTTAAAACGGTATAGAGGTGTATAGTTTATATTTACTGATTTTATAACAAGGGATAACCCATATAACCCGAAAGTATAGTTGATTACATTATTTGCATGCGTTAAATGTACATGAGCAGATCCAATATTTCCATCTCTAAGGATTTTTGCTTCACCAAATATAAATGAATTTCCCAATAATTTGGTTTTAAAAACAAAATTTATCGGATACTTTGATATTTTACCGGTTTTGGTATAAGGATAACATTCAACACGAGTATTTGCCATGCTATCCTTATGCATTGGGCAAGGATAGTCAAAATCTAGCTCTGATAATCTATTGACTATATTGATGTCTGGTAGACCAGTAATATATGTATTCGAGTCCAAAATCATGTTGTTGAGTTGTAGTAGGTATTCTTGAGCAATTTCCTGATTATTCATATTTAATATAAACCATGCAATACCATTGGTATGATTTAGCTCATTTACCCAACTCCAGCCAAAAGGGATGCCTTCAAATTGTTGCATATCTGCAATAGTAAAACTATCGCATTGTTCTTTTCTCAAAGCATCCTCGCGTTCTTTTTGAAGTTGCTTTATATTATATTGTTTATCTTGAATTATTTCTTTATCTGATTTGAATACAATTCCATTTGCCCTATATTCATTTACTTTGTCGATTGCTGCAACATAAATAGCACGATTTCGATGTGCTGAACAAAGTGCTTGCTCCAGTAGTATCGTATCTATACCATACTGTTTTTTATTTATGGTAAACAAGACTTTAGAAAGGGGAATGCACTTAATATCGCTCGGATTGTCTATATCATACTTAATGCCATCAATACTATAATAGCGGGGCATATTTGAGTATTGGGAGATAATATACCTAGATTTAGACTTACTCTTTTTCAATAAATCCCACAATTTCAAATCTCAATGTCCCTCCTGAAAGTTGTAAGGTACGAAGCTAAAATATAGTATATATACTATTTCTTGAAGATGCAAGTGAATATAATATAAAATATAGATTACCATACCGAGAGTGATATGTACCCCTAATACTGGACACCCAGTATTGGGGGTATTGCTATATGAAATACAGTTATGAGTACAAGCGAAAGTGTGTGGAAATGTATCGAGAAGGGAAATGGCCGGAGACGCCAGATGGCATCCAAGAGAGAAACTTTCACGATATGATTTGTAAGTGGACCGGGATAGAGAAATCATGCGGTCCGGAGGCACTACGGCACAAGAATCACAACAAAATATGGACAGCGGAGGAAAAGTATGAATTGGTAGCCAAAGTCATGGCCGGAGCATCGACCAGAGCGACTGCTATTTCAGCAGGAATTAGCAACGGACTCTTGTATCAATGGGTTCAGCGGTATAAAGTAGAAAGGAGGCTCCCATGAAAAAGAAAACTGTACCTGCAGAGCTGACTCCGTCAGAGCGAGAAGAATTGATCCAACTCAGAGCAAGAGTCGAGTATTTGGAAGCGGAGAACGAAGTCATAAAAAACGGATCGCCTTGAGACGGGAAAATGGGACGAGGAACTCAAGGCGAAAAAGCAGCGGTCATCAAAAAGCTCCGAGAAAACGGATATGCCCTGAAATACTTGCTGGAAGCAGTCGGCCTTTCCAGATCGACTTACTACTACGAAATCAGCAAGAAAGACAAGGTTCAAGAACGAAACAGTGAGTTATCCGCAGAAATATCGTCCATTTTTCCCGAAAATAAGGGAAGATACGGTGTAAGGTGGGTGCATCAGGCGCTGCTGGACAATTACACTGCCGATGAGCTGGAGGGGATCATATCATTGGGGGCGGATGTGCTGATGACGAGAAGCACTACTATCTCCATTGGCGGTGAGAAAATTCCAACACAGCAGGTACAAAAGCGATTCCGTTCCCTGGATTTTACCCACATCGACTATGTGCTGGAACAGCTTGCGGCGAGTAAAACGCCAGTGGGTAATGTCAGAGGATTTCTGCGAAGCTGCCTGTACTACGCACCGACCGCTATTGATGCCTACTACGCCATGCGGGTGGCCCAGGACGAGCGGGCAGGGAAGTGGGCAGATGCGGCGTGATGTGTTGATAGGGAGAATCTTACCGAAACAGCGTTGGAGACCATGGGAACTTACACAAAAATTATGCACCAGGAGGTGGTAAGCAATGAGCGTTAAACACCGCATCAATCTTGTCTTTTCTATGGACAACCCTATGCAAAAGAAAGCCTGGGACATTCTCACGGAATATCCATCCGACAGCGGAACCAGATCTATCTGCCAAACCCTATGTAGATACTGCTGCCAGAATGCACTTTCTCAGAGCGAATCCCTTACGTTCCAAAAATTACGATCCGTTTTTGCAATATTTATGTTAAAATAGAAATAAAGAAATTTGCATTCGCCCAAATTAACAGGAGAATTTATTATGCGAAACATCATTTCTCTGAACGAAAACTGGACGCTATCCTTTCCAAAGGGGGAGCGTTCCACCCAAACCGTTACGCTGCCCCATACCTGGAATGCCGTAGACGGCATGGACGGGAATGGAAGCTATCTGCGCACCACCGGCGTGTATACCCGCACGTTTACAAAGCCTGAGCAGCCGTTGCCCGGCGGACGGGTCTATGTGGAGGTGCTGGCTGCCGCCCTAAAGGCTACGGTCAAGGTAAACGGCACCGTAGCCGTCACCCATGAGGGCGGCTACTCTACTTTTCGCGCTGATATCACAGATCTGTGCGGAGACGGAGAAAATGAGCTAACCATTGAGGTCAGCAATGAGGACACCCCCTCCATGTACCCTGCTTCCGCTGATTTTACCTTTTACGGCGGCCTCTATCGGGGCGTCAATCTGATCAGCGTCCCCAATGCGCACTTTGATCTGGATTACTACGGCGGCCCAGGTATTAAGGTTACGCCGAAGCCCACTGCGGATGGCGGTGCAAGCTTTACAATTGAGAGCTTTGTCACGAACCCGGATGCGCATCTTACGGTCTTGTACAGCATCGCAGATGCGGATGGACGTGAGGTAGCCTCGGCAGTGCGTCCCGCTGACAGCACTGCGGTATCCATTTACGTCCCGGATGTGAAGCTATGGAGCATGGAAAAGCCAAATCTGTATACCGTTACGGCTCGCTTGCAGCGGAATAACGAGTCCTGTGATGAAATTCATGTCCGCGCGGGCGTGCGCAGCTTTGAAGTGACACCTGATGGCGGCTTTTCCATCAATGGCGTACCGACGCCCCTGCGGGGTGTTTCCCGCCACCAGGACAAGCTCTATCAGGGAAATGCGCTGACCCGGGAAGATCACTACCAGGATGCGCAGATCATCAAGGAGCTGGGCGCCAACACCATTCGTCTGGCCCATTATCAGCACAGCCAGGATTTCTATGACGCCTGCGATCAGCTGGGCTTTGCGGTCTGGGCGGAGATTCCCTTTATCAGCGTGTTTAAGTCCGGCAAAGAGGCCCATGCGCATTGCCGCCGGGAGCTGACGGAGCTGATCGTGCAGAACTACAACCATCCGTCCATTTTGTTCTGGGGCATCTCCAATGAGATTCTGATCGGCGGCATTAGTCAGGAGCTTGTGGACGCGCATCATGATCTGCAGGCGCTCTGCAAGGAGCTGGACCCCACCCGGCTGACTACCATGGCGCATCTTTCCAATACGCCTACCACCGGCCCCATGCACCATATCACCGATTTGGAGAGCTACAACCATTACTTTGGCTGGTATGGCGGGAAGATTCAGGACAATGGCCCGTGGCTGGATAAGTTCCATGCAGAGCACCCGGATATCTGCCTGGGCATCTCGGAGTATGGCTGTGAGGGAATTATCAACTGGCACAGCAGTACGCCGCAGTGCAAGGACTACACCGAGGAATACCAGGCCATGTACCACGAATACATGGCCCAGGCACTGGAGGAGCGCCCCTGGATCTGGGCAAGCCATGTCTGGAATATGTTTGACTTTGGCTGCGCGGCCCGCAGTGAGGGCGGTGTCGCAGGCCGGAACAATAAAGGGCTGGTTACCATAGACCGCAAGACCCGCAAGGACAGCTTCTATGTCTACCAGGCATACTGGAGCAAGCAGCCGATGGTACACATTGCAGGCCGCCGCTATGCCCAGCGCTCCGACGAGACTACGGAGGTGAAGGTCTATTCCAATCAGGACAGTGTGACCCTTTACCGGAACGGCAAAGAGGTTGGCACCCAGACCGCGCACCGTGTATTCCAGTTTACCGTGACGCTGGAGCAGGGCTTCAATACCTTGGTAGCCGAAGCTGGCTGCGTGAAGGACAGTATTACCCTGGAAAAGGTGGACAAGGAGCCGGAATGCTATACGCTGCCGGAGTTCAGCCAGCGGCAGGAGGGGGGGCCAACTGGTTTAAGCAGATGGGCAGCCTGGACCTGACGGCGCCCATGGAGTTCCCGGAAGGGTATTACAGCGTCCGTGACACCATGGAGGAGATTGCAAAGAATGCAGAGGCGTTGGCAATCACCGCCAAGGCAGTCAAGCTGGCAACCAACTTTGATTTGAAGCCCGGCGTTGGAATGTGGGATATGATGAAGGCCATGACCCCGGAGGATGCCACGAAGATGGTCAGTCTGCCGCAGGGCTTCCTGGAAGGGCTGAATGCACAGCTCATAAAGATCAAGAAGTAATATTTCTGAAGCACGACAGAAATTGCATAGGAAAACGGCAAAGCGGAAAGTATGGTGTGGACGCTTGCCTGATATCCGAAAAAGACTATGGCACGTGCATGACAAGAACGGCAGGTCAACGCTGAATTTTGCGTTGACCTGCCGTTTTATATACGTGCTATATTATCTTGCGTTATAGCGGTCCAGGGCGTCCTGATAAATGTCAATCAGATCCTGAATGCCCATGGATTCGATGGTGTCACGGAACGAATCAAACTCACTCAGCGGCACGGTGCCGGTGATAAAGCCCAGGGTTTCCGAAGCCACGTAGGTGGCAATATCATTATAGGCGGAGTTGAATGCATCCGACTCTTCTGTGGTGAGGGAGACGTTCATGGGATATACATATGCGCCGTCGCCCTCGCTCTCCGACCAGGTTGCAACGCACTCCGACTGCTTTGGCGTATAGTTGACCTGGGTACGGGTATTGTCATTGACGAAGGAGCCGACAAACAGCACATAGCGGTTCATACAGAGGGTAAATACCAGACCGTCAGGGTTATTGGTCATCAGCTCTGTAAATACGGGGTTGCCGTCTGCGTCATAGTTGAAGGTCTCTCCCTCAATGCCATAGTTTGCCAGAATAGAGCCATCCTCTGTGTACCAGTAATCCAGCCATTTCATCAGGATTTCAAAATTGGGATCCTCCGGGCTGACAGAAGTGCCAACGGAGAAGCCGTTGCTGGAAACCATAACGTTGGCTGCACCCTGATGTACCACATCCCCGGCGTTCTTTACCGGCCGGGCTGCGGCTACCAGATCAAAATTCTCGTCCGCTGTGGCGCCAAAGAACTGCTCCATGGGGCCTGCGGGGGTGGAAACCATGGAAATCTGTCCGCTGCCCATCAGGTCTGCGTCACAGGTGGTGGTTCCGGTTCCGGAGATGAAGTCCGGATACAGAATGCCTGCCTGATACCACTGGTTCATCAGCGTAACATAGTCCAGATACCCATCCTCCAGGGGACTGAACACAACCTGACCGTCGATCTGCTCAAAGTAGGTTTCGGAGCCGTTGTTATAGGCGGTGATTCCAAAACCGGCGGAAATGGACTTGGTAACGTCGTCGCCCAGATAGGTTGTCCAGAAGTAGCCGCCAAAGGTGTTGCGCATGGCGGTCAGAACATCCGTAAAATCGTCATAGGTCACGGGAATATCCATGCCCAGCTCGTCCAGCCAGTCCTTACGGAGCACCAGACCGGACTCCACTACGTGCTTCTCATTCAGCGTGTAGGCAAGGCCCATGGCACCGGAATCCGTATAGGTTTCCTTGGAATATTCCTCATCACCGTCTACCAGTGCAAAGTAACTCGGCATGAATTCCTTGTATTGGGCAAGATCAAGAATGATATCAGCATCTATCGCCGTGTCAATGCCCTGGCCGTAATAGCCTGCAAACCCATCCATCAGGTTGGGATAGTCGCCGGAAGCAATGACCAGCGACAGGGCGGTTGCAGCGGAGTCTTTTGTAACGCTGGTAATTTCCATGTGTACGCCGGTGCGCTCTTCCATGGTCTGATAGGCCAGGTTGTCCTGCATGCCGTCCATATAGTCGGCCAGCGGCGGAACAAAGTCGTGCCACATGGTAAAGCTCACATCGTCCTGGGTCAGGGGCAGTGTGATGGTTCGGTCAACCTCCGGTTCCTCCATGGAAGGCTCGGAGACAGAAGCCTCGATATCGGATGCCGGTTCGCCAGAAACCTGTGCGGGGGTGCTGTCCGGGGCAGAATCCGTAGTGGTCGATACAGATTCCTTCTGGCTGGCAGAGGTGTCGCTGGCTGCGTTTTTGCCGCCGCATCCTGCAAATAGCCCCAGCAGCATACATGCTGCCAATAGCAGTGATAACTTCGATTTCATTTGTTGCTTCCTCCTTTAACATTAGGTTGATTGAATTGCTTCCGCAGCAATTTTGCCGCAGAGATAGCCGGAATTAAAGCTCCATGTGAAGCCTGCCGCGTTGGGCGCATAGATTTCAGCTGCCCAACCGCCAGCCACATCGCCGATGGCATAGAGTCCGGAAATGACGGTGCCGTCTGTTTTCAGTACCCGGAACTGATCGTCGATGGTAACGCCGCCGCGGGTGCTGTCGGTGGAGCGGATTCCCTTGAGTACATAGAAGGGCGGCTCCAGAATGGGCTGAAGGTGCCGCGCGTCTTTCCCGAGCAGAGTATCCTTTCCGGCCTGGCACATTTCGTTATAGGCTTCAACCGTGTTTTTGAGCGTATCATACGGAATGCCGAACTGCGCCGCGGCCTCTTTTAGACTGCTGCCGATGTAGGTGATGTTCTTCCCGGAGGCAGCCTCCTGCGCAAGACCCTCCAGCAGGGATACCGGGGCTTGATGGGTGCCGGGTTTTGCCTGCGGGGGCAGCTTGGCGCTGAGTGCGTCCACAATGCGGTGGTCTGCAATGGTATAGGTGGTATGCGCCGGAATGTTGTTCAGGGCCTCGTGATAATCAAATATGACGCTTTCGTCTATGAAGCGCTGACCGTACTGATTGACCACCAGACTGTCGGCGCTGTATGCCAGCGCCTGGGTTCCGCCTGGCCCCAGATGGCTTGGTCCCTTGATTAAAACACCCATGGCGCGCCGGGTATCTGCGCCGATTTTCTCTGCCATATGAATGCCGTCGCCCACGCAAAGTCTGCTGCCAAAGGTGAAGTTCTCATCTTCAAGGCTCCAGGTTGTGGGGAAAAACTCATGAAGCGACGCAACCGTACCGGCAGCACCGCCGGTGGCAAGAATCACGGCCTTTGCGGTGATTTCGCCCTGGTTAGTCTGCACGCCGATTACAGTGCCGCTTTCATTAACCAGCAGACCGGTAGCGGGAGCGGACGTCCGGATTTCGATTCCCGCAGTCTGACAAAGCTGCTTGAGATGCAGCACCACGGCAGTTCCCATATAGGAATGGCTGGTTGGTGCAGAGGTTTTATATGGCTCTGCCAGCTCTGGGCTTTCAATATTGGCCATCGTACAGCCAAAGGGCATTTTCCTGGTTTCAAAATTCAAGCCGCTGTCAGCCAGCCAATCCACAGACTCTCCTGTGGCGTAGATATACCGCTTTACCACAGCGGGATTGACCGAATATTTGAGATTGCGGATTGCTTCCAGATAAAATGCATCGGTGTCATAGGTGACGCCGGCTTCCTGAGCCTTTTTTCCATAGGTGGTGAACATTCCGCCTGCGGCTCTGGAATTTCCTCCGACATAAGGCCCCTTTTCCAGAATCAAAATGCGGGAAATCCCGGCTTCCTTGGCGCGGACTGCGGCTGTCATACCAGCAGCGCCGCTGCCAATTACAATCAGATCGTACTGCATAAATACCTCCCGTTCGGGTTCTTCTCATTGTTTCGCACTTGCAATATAAATTATATGATGTTACAATTTTTCTGTAAATTTGCAAAATTCGATTTATTCGTAACAAATTTCGATTTCCGGTATGCGCCATAGGAGGAGTTTTCATGTCAGATCTTTGCAGCCAATGCACCTGGAAGCAGCAGACCCAGCAGCTGGAGCAGCAGCTG
Source organism: Flexilinea sp. (assembly GCA_963615825.1). GTDB lineage: Bacteria > Bacillota > Clostridia > Oscillospirales > Oscillospiraceae > HGM13006. Next base: position 8,852 of record CAVEIY010000022.1, on the reverse strand, counting down.
ACAGAACTCCGGCAGGAGCAGAATCGGTTTTTGTTTGAGCGTGCCGTCATTGCCATGATGGGAAACCGGGAGGATGAACGGCTTCGGGCACAGCAATACCTGATCCGCAGCGGCGTGGGGTTTCATGGAAATCGCTTTGTTTTGTGTGCGTTTTCTGACCATTTTACGGAGCCGGGGACAAAGGACGAGGGCGCCGTGTGGGAAAGCCTGAACAGCACATTTTATGGTACGCTCTCCGGATTCATTCAGGAGGAATTCCAGAGCTTTCCGGCATTTCTGACGGCCAATTTCAATGGCTGCATTCTGGGTCTGGCCAATCTTCCGGATTCTCTGGCGAATGAGGACTGTCTCGACTTCTTTCGGCTGCAATGCGGGCAGCTCAATGACCGGCTGGAGGAGATGGAGGGCTTCCGCTTTCAGGTGTTTATCAGCTCCATCGGCTTTGGTCTGGATGCGCTTCCGTCTCTGCGCAGGGAAGTGGAGGTTATGCGGGAATACTGGGAGATTGTCGGGCACAGCCTTCCCGAGCTGCTGAGCTACCAGGACGTGACCCATCCGTCCCAGGAAGAGAGGCGGCAAGCCGATTCCCGGGAGGCAAATGAGCAGTTCAGCGACTATATCAACCGGGGGGATTTTGAAAAGGCAAAGCATTTCTTCCGACGGAGCATTTTGCCGGATACGGACAGCGGCATGTATTCCGCAACGACAATTCGGTTCCGGATTGCCGGAATGCTGGACTATGTGATGCAGACGCTGAGCCGTGCGTCTCAGGAGCTGGGAATTGCGCAGGTGCTGGACGAGATTCATGCGGATGATCTGCTGCTGTCGGCCCAGACCCTGGACGACATCGTTGCGCGGATGGATCTGATCTTGGATGCCATGCAGAGTCACTGGCAGTCGGGAACCTCAGCAGCGCAGAACTTGGCGCGAAATGCAAGGGCATTTATTGACGATAACTATGGAGATTGCGACCTAAACGTCAATATGGTGGCGGAGCATCTGGGGGTTTCTGCTTCCTATATTACCCGGGTGTTCCGAAACTGCTATCAGATTCGGGTGCTGGATTATATTCAGCAGGTACGGCTCAGCGCTGCAAAGCGCCTGCTGGGAAGTGGTTTGACCCTCCGTGAAATTTCAGCCCAAACCGGTTACGGTGCGCAGATTAACCTGATCCGAGCATTTAAACGGATAGAGGGCGTAACGCCCGGACAGCTGGTGCAGGAAAGAACGGGAAGAAATGAGCAGCTTTTCAACGACACAAAATAGGCAGCGTCTACGGTGATACCGGACGAAAAGCGTGGGAAAAACAATGAAAATAGTTGATATTCTTTGAAGAATAAGACAAGCCCCATGGAATGAAATTCCATGGGGCTGCTTTTCTATGATCGGATTATCAAGCGCCCTGATCGGCGGCAAGAATCTCGTCAATTCGGCTGTTTACTTCCTTCATCACTTCATCGCTGGTGACGCCGCCTACAATGGGATCGCCAATGATATTACCGTTCCGATCCACCAGAAGGGTGGTGGGGAAGGAGAAAATCTGGGAGATCATATTCCCGGCATCGGAGTCCCAGGCAAAATAGATATTCTGGTAGCTGGCGCCCTTTTCACTGAGAATGCTTTTGGCATCAGCGATGGCATCCTCATTTCCGTCCAGGGTATCGGTGTTGATGCCGACAACAGCGCCGCCCTTTGCTTTCAAATCTTCATTGAGCTGATTTAGCGCGGAAAGCTCTTCCACACAGGGCTTGCAGGTGCTGAACCAGAGGTTTACCAGGGTAACGGCATTCTGGGAGAAGATGCTGCTGTCCACATCGTTTCCGTCCAGATCCTTACCGGAAAAAGAGGGGAAGGAATTCTCGGAGATGGTCTGGGTCTGGCTGGAGTCAACGGTGCTGTATTGTCCATAGAGGGTTTCCATCTGTTCTTCAATGGGGCGAATCAGCTCCACATCCGCTTTCAGCGTCTTTACATCCTCATCCGTCAGGTCGCCCTGAATTGCGTCAATAGCAGAGGACAGAACCTCGCAGTAGTCGGCTCCGGGGTCTGCGGCATTCTTATCCATGGCGGCAAACACCTTTTCCCAGAGATCCTTATGAGAATCAAAGATTGCATTTTCCTGGCTTGCCAGGGCGTTCAGCTCATCCTGAAGGGCGTCCTGATCTACGGCAGAATCCGCAGAGGCGGAAGGTTCGGCGGCAGCGGTTTCAGCAGGTGCGCTGCTTTGTGTTGCGGCAGAGCTGCTGCTCTTATCTCCGCAGGCGGACAGACTGAAGATCATTGCACCGGCGAGAAGGCCGGCGAGCCATTTTGCTTGTTTCATGTGAAGTACCTCCAAATATTTATTTCTGAGTGGATTGTTCTTTTTGCGTGGTAGATGGTGTGCCGTTTCCAAAACCATAGCGGTAGCGGATGGCGCCGGTGGGACAGGACTTCATACATTTCCCGCAGCGAATGCATTCGGCGTGGTTTGGTGTTTTCGTCACATCCACATCCATACCGCAGACATTCTGACATTTTCCACAGGATACGCATTTCCCGGTATCCACCTGAATTCCCAGCAGGGATACCCGGTTGAACAGGGAATAAAATGCACCCAGAGGACAAATCCATTTGCAGAAGGGCCGATAAAACAGCCAGGACAGCAGAATCACGGCAATCAGAATTACGCTTTTCCAGGCGAACAGCTTGCCCAATGCCCCACGGATGCTGACATTTGCAAGAGAAAGGGGAATGGCTCCTTCGATAACGCCCTGAGGGCAGATATACTTGCAGAAGTAGGGGTCCCCCATGCCAAGATCGTTGGTAATCAGCAGAGGCAGCAGAATTACAAATAACACAAGAATGCCGTATTTCAGGAATCGTAGCGGACGCAGCTTTTTTGTGGACAGCTTTTTCCCGGGAATCTTATGAATCAAATCCTGAAGCCAACCGAAGGGACATAAAAATCCGCAAATAAACCGTCCCAACAATACGCCCAGGAGAATTAAGAACCCAGTGATGTAATAGGCAAACTTAAATTTAGAGGAACCGATTACGGCCTGCATGGCGCCGATGGGGCAGGTTCCGGCTGCACCGGGGCAGGAATAGCAGTTGAGGCCGGGGACACAGACCATTTTCCCCTTGCCCTGATAGATGGTTCCCTTAAAAAAGTTTGGGAGATGGAGATTGGTTCCCAGGGCGGCAACAGCCTGAATCCATCCCCGAAAACGGGCGAGAAAGCCAGAAATGCCGCTAAGTTTCTTATCCAATTCCAACACACTCCATACATAGCCGGATTGCCTTTCCCAGTACGGTCTGTACCTCGCCGCGGTAGGCTCCAAACAGCACCATGGCAGCACCTACAAGCAAAAGCCCGATTTGCAGACATATTTTTGTCCCTGATCGCATCATTCCAAACTCCTTTCCTGTTGTGCAAGGGAAGTATAGCAGAAAAGGGATAAAATCTCTGTTAAGACCTGAAAATTAACACAGACTTTATGGCGGTGTGATATACTAAGGACAAGCAAAAATGGAGGAATGCATATGAGACTTCTGGTAATTGAGGACGAACAGGCTCTGGCGGATATGGTGGCGCAGCACCTGAGAACTGCTGGGTATGAGATAGACGTATGCTATGATGGGGATTCCGGACTGGAAGCGGCCATGACGGAGTCCTATGACTTGATTATTTTGGATTTAAATTTGCCAAAGATGGACGGTATGGATTTGTTAAAGGCGCTTCGGACACAGAATGGGGAAACCGGAGTGCTGATCCTCTCTGCTCGCAGTGGAATTAGAGATAAGGTAGAGGGGCTGGATGCAGGTGCAAACGATTTTCTGTCCAAGCCCTTTCATATGCAGGAGCTGGATGCCAGAATTCGCAGTCTGACTCGGCGAAAGTTTATTCAAAACAGTTTAACACTAACGCTGGGAACACTGACCTTTGACACCAAGAGCCGGGTTGCCTCTGTGTCCGGTGCTCACTTGCAGCTGACCCGAAAGGAGACGGGAATCCTGGAATATCTGCTGCTGCATCAGGGACGTCCGGTGAGCCAGGAAGAGCTGATGGAGCATGTCTGGGACGGCAGCGTGGATGCATTCAGCAATTCCATTCGGGTACATATTTCGTCGCTGCGAAAGAAGCTCCGAGCGGCGCTGGACTATGACCCCATTCGGAATCGGATTGGGGAAGGATATGTAATGGGAGGGGATTCCTGATGAAGCGGCTTTCTCTGCAATGGCGGCTTACGCTGATGACGGCAATGCTGATTGCTGTGGCCTGCATGCTGCTGAATCTGGCGGTGCTCTATTCCGGCACTTCGCATATGGATGCACTGAATCGGTATGTGGCGGAAAATGGAGCGGAGGATACCATTTACATTGATTTGTCCGAAACGCAATGGGAGGAGTTTGCAGGAGACTTTTCGCTGCAGGTCCAGGGAAGCAAGGCGGGCTTTCGGCTGGAGGCATGGATCATTACCGTGCTGATTACGCTGCTGTCCGGAGCGATCACCTACTTTGTCAGCGGTCGGTGTCTGCGGCCATTGCGGGAGTTTTCCAGGCAGGCCGAGCAGATTCAAATGCAGAATTTGATGGACAGTCCTCTGCCGGAGCAGACCATTCGGGAATATCAGCAGCTGGCGTCCGCTTTTAACGGTATGCTGGAACGCTTGGGGAGTGCATTTGAGGTACAGCGGCGCTTTACCGGGAATGCGGCCCATGAATTAAAAACGCCCCTGGCATTGATGCAGGCACAGCTGGAATTATGGATGGAGTCGGAAGCGCTTTCTGAAACAGAGCGAAAGAACGTAAAGAGTCTGCAAGGACAGCTGGAGCGCTTAACGACATTGGTGAAAACCCTGCTGGACATGAGCGAAATGGAGACAATTCCCCGGACGGAGCGGGTGGAGCTTGCACCCATGGCGGAGGAAATTTTACAGGATTTAGAGCCTGCTGCCGAAAAGCGACAGATTACCATGAAGGTATCGGGTAACGTCCCGGCTGTAACCGGAAGCGACGTTCTGCTCTACCGAATGCTATATAACCTGGTGGAGAATGCCATTAAATATGGAACGCAAGGCGGAACGGTGGCAGTGACGCTGAAAGAATGCTGTGGAAGAGCGGAGATTCGGGTAGCGGATGATGGAACCGGAATTCCTGCGGAGATGCAGAAGCAGGTATTTGAGCCGTTTTTCCGGGTGGATCAATCCCGCAGTCGTGCTTCTGGCGGGGTTGGACTTGGCCTGGCATTGGCACAGCAGATTGCACAGCTCCATGGAGGCAGCCTGACGGTCGAGAAGAGCGACGAAACAGGGACGGTGTTCCTGTGCAGGCTGTAATGCGCGGCATTTTTTGTGCAATTTGCTTCTTGTGGCGGAAGGAGACACAGAGAGATGCTGACGCAATCTACTTCCGTGTATGCTGCGTATAGAAAGGATGCCCCGACTCATATTGAGTCGGGGCATCCTTTGTTTTATATGGGTTGGCGCTAATCATCGTTTTGGGAATCATCCAGCATTCGCATGGTCATCAGCACCGAGACGCCGGACATACTCCCGTCACGAACGCCTGATTTTGTTTGGAACTGCGCCAGGGAACCGCCCTGTGTAATTGCTGCGGCACGCTTGAAATCTTCCTTTTTCTTCTGCTTTTTGGTATCCTTTCGATTCAGCTTTTCCTCCAGCAGATCAAGATACCGAAAATGCGGGCGTACATCTATGGCAGGCAGGCTGAGCTTCTCGGTTACAGTCGTAATTTCATCCACCAGCGCCTCTTTGGAGGGAAGGGGATGTGTAGAAATGGAATCCAAAACAGAAACAAGCTGCTTCATTTCTGACATCTCCTGCTTCATCCTGCTATAGTAATCCGAAAAAATCTCCTGTACGGCCTGCGGGTCCTCCTGCATGTGAAGAATCTCTTCAATGGAAAAACGCGCCTTTCGCAGCACCGCAATCTCTTTGAGCTGGGCAATGTCTGCTTCTGAATAATCCCGAAATGCGCGGCCATTGATGGTTTCGGCGTTTGGCGTAATCAGACCAACGCTTTCATAAAAACGAATGGTTTTCTGTGTCAGGCCCGTTTGCTGGCTTACCGCTTTAATCTTCATTTCGCTCACCTCTCGCTGCGTTGTTCTATGCGGTTCCGGTACCATCTATTTAACATATTCCCTTAGGGAAGAAGCAAGCGTTTTTTTCATTCTTTTCATTTTTGTTGATCTCGTACAAATGAATGAAAGCTATTTTATGCAAAAAAGCAGTGTGGAGCATATCACTCCACACTGCTATATCGGAAGTTATGCGTTGGTACGGTCAAAGGCAGTCTGAACCAGATCCCGCATTTCGCTGATGCCCAGGGACTCCAGCTTCTCCTGGAAGGCCTGCCAGGTAGCCTCGGTGAGATCCATATCGCCAGTCATAAACTTGGTCATGTACTCCTGAATGACGGTCATTACGTCAGTGGAGAGGGCGTTGTAGCGGGTGGTTTCCTCGGTGGTCATCTGGTAGTTGCAGATATACTCAGAGGTCATGTTGGAAAGCCAGGTGTCGTATACGGTGGCCTCTACCTCGTTGTCATAGGTAAGCTCGGTACGCTCCAGACGGAAGTAGAAGGGATTGTCGTTGTTGTTGGTGAAGATGGCGTAGACGGCCATGGAACCGTAGCCGTTGGGATCCTTGAGAATCAGATCGGTGTAGTGAACATCGCCGTTGTCGTCAATGGTATAGGTTTCATCCAGGGTGCCGAAGTTGGAGATCATGCTGCCCTCTTCGGTGAAGAACCAGTTGATATAGGAAACCAGCTGGGGGATGATGTCCTCGTCGGCGGTGGTAATGGTCCAGTCGCCATCGCCCTTGCCGCCGTAGGCGTTGTTCTGGGTCTTAATGGTGTCGCCTTCCTTCAGAACCACGTTTGCCATGGGGTAAATCTCGCAGGTGTCAGGGCTGGCAGCGGCGGCACGGTAGGAATCGGAGGTCAGGTTATAGGGACCGTAAGCAATGGCTAGCTGATCATTCAGCACGTCGAAGTCATAGAAGGGAGCGGGATTATACCAGCTCTCCACAAACAGGCCCTCATCATTCCACTGCTTCATTTCCTTGGCCCACTCGAAGTTGCTGTCCAGGGTTACAGCGGCGGTCACGGTGCCGTCAATGTTCCACCAGGTCATCTGTACGTCGTTGGAGCTGATGAAATCCACGCCTGCATAGGCGTCGGCTGCCATCTTCGGGGAGACAACGGCGGATTTGACACCATACTCGTTTTTCAGCGCTAGCGCTACGTCGTGAAGCTCGTCCACTGTGGTGGGGATTTCCTTGTTGACGGCGTCCAGCATATCCTTCCGGACGATGGGGCCGCGGGTGTAGAGGGGAATCTCGGTATAGCTGTACATCGCGGTGGTCACGCCGCTGGCTGCTGTGGTATCCTCTTTGAATTTGGCGTTGGACTCCAGAAGCGCGTAGTAGTTGGGGGCGTACTCCTCAAAATAGGGGTACAGATCCACGGCAAGGCCGTCCTCAATCAGGCCATCTTCACCGGTGGAATACAGGCGGCCCAGGCTTCGGGTGAAGTTGGGCAGATCATTGGCTGCTACCAGCAGGTTCAGCTTTTCGTTGTAGGTGTCGGGATCAGACCAGTCTACGTCCAGGTGGACGTTGGTGTAGTCCTCGGCAGCCAAAATGGCATAGGCGTTCTCAAACTCCGCATCAGGGCCAATATAGGCGGAAGCCCAGGGAGCAATGTTCAGAAATGCAGTCACGGTGGTTAGCTCGTCAAATACCGGATAAAGACTGCTGGCGTCGATTTCGGTGGGATCAGTTGGCTCTGCTGCGGCACTGTCCGCAGGAAGCATGGCGCTGTCCTCGGCATCAGATGCAGGGGCAGCAGGGGGTTCCGGCGCTTTTTCGGATGTCTGCGCTGTCTCGGAAGCAGGGGCAGAACCGCTGGATGCAGCTGGGCTGCTGCCGGAACCGCCGCCGCAGGCACATAGGGCCAGAAGCAGACTGAGGCTCAGCAGCATAGATAACAATCGCTTTTTCATTTTGGCTTTCCTCCATTTCTGATTCGGCGAACACTTTGCCGGTAGAACAGGAGCGCGGCAAAGGGGTCAGGTTCGCCGTTTTTATGCTTTCATCTTAGCATGAAAACGGTTTTGTGACCAATGCCTGGACGGTATGGGATCATATCACCAATGTAATGAAAAGAGCGGCCTTTCACCATTACATGGATGACATGAGAACATTCCGCATTGGCATTGGCCCGCTGCAATAGAATATGGTATCTTAATAATATCTTAACAAGGAGGAAACAACCATGAAATGTGGAAAAAGAATGGTTTCTCTGCTGCTGGCGGCAATGCTTGTGCTGGGCATGACGGCCTGCGGCGGTGAAAAAGCGGCGGCTTCGGCGTCGGAACAGGCTGCCTCCAGTGCGGTTGCAGCAACTCCCGAGGCTCCTAAGGATACTCCGGCAGCGGAACCGGAGACTTCGGCTGCATCGGAACAGGAGTCTGCGGCGGAACCGGAAATTCAGCGTCCGGTGGTCAGCTATCCGCTGTTTGATGATGTGACGACGTTCACTCTTTGGACTTCCAACTCCCCTGATCTGTCCGAGATCATCTCCGATCTCAACGAATATCTGGTGTTCTCCCAGCTGGAGCAGGCGACCAATGTTCGCTGGGATGCAACGCTGGTGTCGTTCTTCTCTTCTGACGAGCAGTTCCAGCTGATGGTGGCCTCTCAGGACTACACCGATGTGGTCTGCCGCGCCATCGACAGCTACACCGGCGGTACCGATCAGGCCATTGAGGAGGAATTCCTGATTGATGTCAGCGATCTCATTGACGAGAATATGCCCAATCTTCTGGATTGGTTCGACAA
>CAVEIY010000021.1:2365-20069 GCA_963615825.1 Flexilinea sp. | reverse complement strand
GCGTTGGAATGGAGCGACCATACCCTCTATCAGCTTTCCCCGAGCTTTTATCTGCAAAGCATGTATGTCTCTCCCCAGGTATGGGACCCGGATCAGCCCTTTACCCTGCCGAATATTGCCCGGTGGATGGAGGCGCACCCGGACGCCGCCTTTACCACCTCTGCCGATACCCCCGGCGACCTGCTCTCCCTGCTGCTGGACGGCTGTATGGACGACTATGTCAGCTACACCGATCGAACCTGCGATTTTGGCGATTCCTTTATCCAGCTGCTTTCTGACGTGAATCTCTGGGCCAAGCGGGACAGTGAAAACGCCGTTCTGGAGGAAAATGCGTTTCCATCCGGCAGCATTCTCTGCGGCTGGAACCAGCTCAAGAGCTTCGACGGCTATCACGGGCTGATTGACCAGGGTTTGACCGTTTCCGTGGGCTTTCCCGGGACCGATCACACCACGGTGTTCGCCGGTTCTGTGATGCGCTATGCCATATGCAGCGGAACAGGCCGGGAGGATTTGGCCTGGCAATTCCTCAAAACCACCCTTGCCCCGGACTATCAGGAAACCGTCCCCTGGCTGCCCCTTCTCAGGAGTGAATGGGATCGCCGTGCCAAGGAGGCCATGGAGGAAACGCCCGCTTCCGTCACCCAGGTCTTTCAAAATCCCGATGATGCGGCGTTGGGCGGGAACACCAATACCGCCGCCGTTACCCTGCCCCCGGTCCGCGGCCTGACCCAGGAGGAAATTGACGGTATGAACAGTCTGTTGGATCAGGTATCGTCCTTCGGCGGAAACACCAACCTGGAGATTCGCACCATTATTTTTGACGAGGTAGACGCCTATTTCTCCGGGCAAAAATCCGCCGAAGCCGTGGCCGATGTCATTCAAAACCGCGTCAGCATCTATTTATCCGAGCAGCAATAAAAAGGAGGTCATCCCATGAAACGCCGCATTCGTCCCTTCCCCCTGGCCCTTCTGCTGGTAATTCTGATCCTTCTGGGCTGCTTTGTGGGCTACACCGTGAAAACCCAGCAGGTCAATGCTAATTTTCACTACAACAGCGACTACGAGGATCTGAACCTCAACCGTCCCAAGGCGGTGTTGGAGCGGCTGAAGCAGGACGGCTATGACCTGAGCATGCCCGGACTCAGCGGCCCCGTGTCCTTTACCTCCCCCTGCTCCTTTACCTACTTTCAGAACTTCATGGAGCATGACGTGAAAAAGGGCACGCCCATCACCTTTGATTTCGTCACCTATTCCCGCGGCAGCGTCTATACCGCCACCCGCTGCGGCGTGATTACCATTGACGGCAGAGAGGATGCCGCCACCCTCCCGCTCCGCGCCACCGTCTCTCTGTATCTCGCGGCACTGGAGCAGAACGGTCTTGAGGGTCAATTTGAAGCGGACTTCGGCGCGCCTTTGTCCCGAAAAACCGCCCATGAAGCACTCCGGAAGCTGGACCGTCAGCTCTATGAAACCGGAGTCTACAATCCCACGGACTATCCCTTTGACAAGATGTTCTGGAATCTGGTGCTGAAAATCGCCGCCATTACCGCACCCGTCAGCATGATCGTTCTGGGCATTCTCGCGGCATTCCTGCTGGAGGGCGCCGAATACCGCCGCTATCTTGCGGAAAACAACCAGGAAAATCAGGCGCGCTGGGAGACTGTCTCCGGAAATCTGCCGGAATTCCACTCTCTTTCGGAAAGCGGCACAAACGCCGCGCCAAAGCCCTATCTCAAAAAGCCGGGACTGAAGGACGCGCTCCGTCGGCTGTTCGGTCCCACGGTCAAACGCTGAAAGGAGGGATTTTTATGACCCATTATTCCATCTCCGAATCCGAATGGCAGGTGCTCTCCTGCCTGTGGAAGCAGTCGCCCCTGGAGATCAAGGACATTCTCGCCATGCTCCAGGAGAAAACCGGATGGAACGCCAACATGGTCCGCACGCTGATTGTCCGGCTCCAGGAAAAGGGGGCCGTTGGTGCGGAAAAGGGCGGCCGCTGCTACCGCTACTACCCCATTGCCGACGAAAAAAGCTGCACCCTGGCGGAAACCCAGTCCTTTTTGAACCGGGTATTCGATGGCAGTCCCGTGAAAATGATCGCCGCCCTCACCGGCAGCGGGAAGCTCACAAAGAAGGACTGCGAGGAAATTGAAAAAATGCTGGCGGACATGAAGGGAGTGGATTGAAATGACCCTGCTGTGGACCATCACCTGGGGTTCCTGGCTGACAGCCCTAGCCATTGGACTGGTGCGGCTGCTGTTCCGCCGGGTGCTGTCCCCCAAGGCGAAATACTACCTGTGGCTGCTGCTTGCCCTGAGACTGATGCTGCCGGTTTTGCCCCAAAGCGCAATGAGTGTGCAGAATGTTCTGCCCCAACGCCCTTCGGCGGCAGCTTCCGCTGTCCAGGCAGCTGTCTCTGCTGCACCGGCAGGGATTTCCGGATTGCCGGAGACAGCGCCGGTGGATGCCGCCCCCGAAGGGCCTGCAATGCAAGCCGCTTCTCCCGCCGTTTCTTCCGATTCGGTTTCAGCCGTGCCAAAGCCCGACCTTTCCACGGTCCTTCCGGTGATCTATTGGGCCGGTGTCATCCTCACGGCGCTGATTTATCTGGCGCTCTATCTCCGCACCGCCCGGATGCTCCGCAAGCTCCCTGTCTGCGATGATCCAGAGACGCTGGCGGTATGGACGCAGCTCCGTTCCCGGCTTTCTCTCCCCGCTCAGATTCGGCTGAAACGGGGCAGTCAGGGGATGTCCGGCGGTCTGATCTGTCCCACCGTGGTTCTGCCGCTGGAGGTCACCGGTTCGGACGCTGCGCCGATTCTGCTGCACGAGGCTCAGCATATTCTCGCCCATGATCTCTGGATCATGACTCTTTATCGGCTGCTTCGCTGCATCTATTGGTTCAATCCCGCCGTGTGGCTGTGCTTCCGTCAGGCATTTCTGGACAGCGAAGGGGCCTGCGATCAGCGGGTGCTGGAATCCGGTCTGATCTCCGGAACAGACTATGCCCAGGCGCTCTATCGGGAGAGTCTGCTTGCCGCTCCGGATGGGCTGTATCTCCGTACCGCCTTCGGTGGCCGTCACACCATTCGCCAGAGAATCTCCCAAATCGCCAAATTCCGCGGAAAGCGCCGCTGGATGATTCCCCTGGCGCTGGTGCTGGTGCTGACCATTTCCGCCTGCACCCTTACCACCCGCCAAAGTTCCAATGCCCCTTCTTCCGATTCTTCCAGCGTGTCTGAGTCCGTCTCTTCCGCAGGAAGCAGTGCGGCACCTCCGGAATCGGAGCCGGATGCAGCTGTGGTTTCCGCGCCGATTTTCCTCACCGACGGCAATCTCACGTTTTTGAATCTCCCCTGGGGTTCCACCCCCGAGTACGTCATGGACTACATGACCTATACGGACGAGGACTTTACCCTCACCAGCCGGGGCCAGAATTTTGAGGCGGACGTCACCCAGCCGCCCCCGGACTATCCGGAAATCAGCAAAATCAAATACGGCTTTCACTTTGTGGGGCTGGACCTCAGCAAGGGACTGGACGGAATTGAGATTTTCTACGACGACAATCAGGTGTCCTATGACGATCTGCTCTCCGACTGCACGGGCTTTCTGGGGTCGCCGGAGTATCGGGACGACAAGAGCGCCAGCTGGACCACCGATTCCGCCTATGTGACCCTCAGCAATCTCAATTTTCTCAAGCTGACCCTGACCTCTACCCTGCGGGAAACGGATTTTGAAGCTGCCCTCTCCACCCCCGAGGACGTTGCCACCTATATGGACTCTCTGATGCCCCCGAACGGTCACTACGGCTGGACATACCAGCAGCATGTGGACGCGGGACTGCTGGACCCGGATGCAGGCGTTTTCACCCGGGAGGATGAAAACTGCGACAGCTTTACCACCACCATTTCCTTGGGCGGTAAGGAGGTGGAGGCCCGGTATTACTTCGTGCGGAATCTTCCGCTGCTGGAAACGGATATCCGGATTCTCACGGAGGTTCATATCGTACCGCCGGAGGATGTTCCCTTCCAGGAATGGTTTGCAGCGTTCTCGGATCAGTATACCGACAAGCTCTATCAAAATCAGCGCGGCGAATATCGCACCCCCATATTCGTCGGCAATCTCATCACTCAGGAGCAGAAGGACGAGATCGGCACTCTCGCCCTCGAATATACCGGCCAGTACGCCTCCACCGAGGCCTGGTCCCTGGCCATGGTCTGGCGGGATGGCGAGCTGCTCAAATTCAACGGCACCGGCGACGCCCTTTACCTGGCAATCACCGGTCAAGTGACAAAATAACCGCATTTTCCTTCTTTTTTTCAGATAGTCTGGACAAACCGCCCCCTGATACGGTATACTGATATCTGGAGTTACCTGAGCCGTTCTCAGGTAAACATCGCGGTGATAGATGGCTTATGCCGGAGCGCTGGGATTTCCCCCGGCGCTCCGGTTTTCTGTTTCCCTCCGTCCAAGGAGCGTCTGAACCGAACCTTAATCAATCTTAAAGGCTTCTTAATTGCTACCGGGAAGGGATGCTGGTAGAATATAGAGCAGGAAGGGCGGGACGCCGGATGCAGGGCAGGAAAAAATGGTTTTTTAATATTGTATTTTTGCTGCTGGTCATCGGCCTGACCCTCTATGGGCTGTTCCGTGGCTCCGATCCGGCTACCTTGCTTTCGCTCTTGCAGCAGGCAAAGCCAATTTGGTGGGTCTGGGGCTTTCTTTTGGTGATTGCATTCATTCTGGGCGAGAGCCTCGTGCTCCACGACATTATGCGCACCCTGAAAACGCCCCATCGGCTGCCCCATTGCTTTCTCTATTCCTTCATCGGCTTCTTCTTCAGCTGCATCACCCCCTCTGCCGGAGGCGGTCAGCCCGCGCAGGTTTACTTCATGCGAAAGGACGGGATTGACGCCGCCGTATCCGTACCGGTGATGATTTTGGTAACCATCACCTATAAGCTGGTGCTGGTGCTGTTTGCCCTGGGGGTGCTGATATTCCATCCCGCTTCGGTCCTGCATGCCCTGGAACCGCTTTGGGGCTGGTGCATTCTTGGCATTGTGCTAAACGGCGCATTCATCGGCTTTTACATATTACTTGTGCTGTGTCCCGGTGCGGTGGAACGGCTGCTGAACTTCTCCATCCGCCATCCCGGCAAGCTGCTGGGCACCCGGCGGCAGGAAAAGCTCCTTGTCTGGCTGCACCGCTGGATGAGTCAATATCGCGATGTCGCCCGGTGCTTCCGCCGCCGCCCGCTGATGCTGCTGCGGGTAACACTGCTCACCGTTTTGCAGCGCTGTCTGCTGTTTGCCGTAACGTTCTGCGCCATGCGTTCCTTTGGAATTGCCGCCGGAACCCTTGGCTCGATTGTAACCCTGCAAGCCATGATCTCTCTGGGGACCGACCTGTTGCCGCTGCCCGGCGGAATGGGTGCCAGTGAGACGATGTTCATGCAGATTTTTCCCGCCCTATGCGGCGAAACGCTTACCCTGCCTGTGCTGCTGGTCAGCCGCGGCATCAGCTACTATGGTCAGCTGCTCATCAGCGCCATCTTTACGGTTGTCGCTGTTTTTATCATTGGAAAGAGGGATGAAACTTGATTGGATTTTACGATTACACCGTGGTACTTACGTTTCTCAGCGTACTGACCTCTATTTTTGGCATGACCCAGGCCATGGACGGCCATTTCCGCATTGCCATTGTCTGTCTGGCCCTGTCCGGCCTGCTGGACACCTTTGACGGCAAGGTGGCACGTACCAAAAAGGACCGGAACGACGACCAGAAGCTCTATGGCATCCAGCTGGATTCTCTGGCGGATGTGGTCTGCTTTGGGGTATTTCCCGTGATGATCTGTACGCTCATGGGCGTTCGGGGCCTTATGGGCGGAATCGCCGTGGGCTTTTACTCTCTGTGCGGCGTGATTCGTCTGGCGTTCTTCAATGTGCTGGAAACCAACCGTCAGACCCAGCCGGACAGCGGCGAAAAGGTCTACCACGGTCTGCCCATCACATCCATTGCCGTGATTCTGCCCCTGACGTTCCTGCTGGGCTTCTGCATGAGCGATTTCGCATTTCACTGGGTGCTCATGGCGATGCTGGTAATCACCGGCTTCCTGTTCATCCTGGATTTCAAGCTGAAAAAGCCCACCAATTTGCAGATTGGCCTGCTGATTGTAATCGTTGCCGCTGCGGTTTCCGTGGTGATGCTGTTCTACCATCATAAGGTCCCCAGCCGCAAAACCCTGGATGAGCCGCTTTATGAGGCCATCATCGACAGCGACTTTGAGCTGTTCCCGGAGGATGCCCCATGTCAGTGACCGCTCGGCTTCGGGATGGTACCCCTGTAGAAAGCTATGACGGTCAGGCAGGTATCATCCGGTTTCTCTACAACACAGCCCCAGGGCGTTTTCTCCTTCGTCCGCTGATTCGTCCCGGTTTTTCCCGGTTTATGGGCTGGGTGTTAAGCAGCCGGATTTCCCGGGTGCTGGTAGGCCCGTTCATCCGAAAAAACGGCATTTCCATGGAGGATTATCCGCCCCGGCGCTATGCCTCCTTCAACGACTTTTTTACCCGCACCATTGATCCGGCTCGCCGTCCCATTGACCCGGAGGCCGATCATCTCATTGCCCCCTGCGACAGCAAGCTCAGCGTGATTGCCTTAGCGCCGGACAGCCGCTTTTTCATCAAGGGCGTAGAATATACTGCCGGGGACCTGCTCCGCAGCGAGGACCTTGCCCGGCGGTTTGCCGGTGGATGGCTGCTGCTGTTCCGGCTGTCCGTGGACGATTATCACCACTATCTCTATCCCCTCAGCGGCACCGAGAGCACCCGAGTGGTCATTCCCGGGGTATTCCACACCGTCAATCCCTTTGCCGCCGGAATCCGTCCCATCTACCGGGAAAACACCCGGGAATACACCTGCACCGAAACGCAGTTCGGCACGCTGCTCCAGATGGAGGTAGGCGCGCTGCTGGTAGGCCGGATTTCCAACCACAAGGGCTATGGACCGGTGCAGCGGGGCCAGGAAAAGGGCATGTTTGAATTTGGCGGCTCCACGGTGGTTCTGATGCTGGAGCCAGGCCGCCTGATTCCGGACGAGGACATTCTGCGGAACTCCTCCGCCGGAGAAGAAACGATTGTAAAAATGGGGGAACGCATTGGAACGCTCATCCAAACACCGTAATGCCGCCGGACAGCTGTATGACCGGAGCCTGGGACATATCCTCCCGGGCAGCCGACTGGCCGGTGTGCTGTCCTGCGTGGCGCTGAACAGTCTGGTCTACTGGTGTACCCAGGCGCTCTCGGCCCATCGGACGCTTCTGGATATGACCACGGCACTGGACCTGAAGATTCCCTTTGATCCCCGCTGGGTCGTCATCTATGTGGCCTGCTTTGCCTATTGGGCCGTCAGCTATGTGCTCATGGCGCGGCAGGACAATTGGTATTCCATCATGACCGGCGAGGTACTGGCAAAGCTCCTGTGCGGCGCAATTTTCCTGCTGCTGCCCACCACCAATGTCCGCCCGGAGCTGAGCGGCACAGGCTTTACCACCTGGCTCATGGGGCTGATTTACCGGCTGGACCCGCCCCTTGACCTTTTTCCCTCCATCCACTGTATGGAGAGCTGGATTTGCTTCCGGGGCATGCTGGGACAGAAGGCCATTCCAAAGTGGTATCAGGTCTTTGCCGGAATTTTCACGGTGCTGGTCTGCCTTTCCACGCTGTTTACCCGGCAGCATGTGATTGCGGATGTGGTTGCCGGAATCCTGCTGGGGGAAATCTGCCTGGCTGTATCCCGGCATCGGGGCTGGGGCAAACGGCTCCGTGGCTGGATGGAGGCCGTGGACAAAAAGATATTTGGATAGCAAAAAGAGGTACGGATTTCCGTACCTCTTCGTTTTACGCTTTTTATCGCCCGTCCCCAAAGAAAAATACCGCCAGCATGCCCGGTCCCACATGGGCGCCGGTGAGCGGCTCGTGCATGGAAAGGATCAGCTCCTTGGGGGCTGCAATCTCCCGGATTTTCTCCGCCAGCTGCTGCGCTTCCTCCAGGCAATCGCCGTGGGAAATGGCCACCCGCTGATGCTCGGCGTCGGTGACCTTCTTGGCATAGACCTCTGCCAGCTCGGCAATGGCCCGCTTCCGTCCCCGGATTTTGCCGCAGACCACAATTTTGCCGTCCTCGTCTCCCCGCAGCATGGGCTTAATCTGGAGCATCGACCCCAGCACTGCCGTCACGCCGGAAACCCGTCCGGTGCGCTTTAGGAACATCAGATCATCCACGGTGAAATACTCGCACAGTCCCAGCCGGTCCACATTCAGCTGCTCTTCCGCCGCCCGAATGTCCATTCCAGCGATGCTGTAGTCCGCCGCCTTGCACACGAGAATTCCGGTGCCAAGTCCCGCGCCCATGGAGTCCACCACCACCACCTGGCGCTGGGGATATTCCTCCATCAGCTGCTCTGCCGCCATATTTGCCGCTGCAACCGTGCCGCTGATGCCCGAGGAAATGCCCACATACAGCACATCCTTCCCTGCCGCAACCACCGGACGGAACGCCTGATAGAACGCCTCGGCGTTAATCAGCGAGGTCTTGACCTGTGCCCCCTGGCGCAGGCGATTATAATAGCTGTGGCCGTCAAAGCCGTCGGGATACTTGGGGCATACAATCAGCTCGTCGTCCAGTTCATAGGCAAAGGGCACCACTTCGATCCCCAGCTCCTGCAATTTTCTCTGGGGCAGATTACAGCCGGAATCGGCAAATACAACAAAACGCATGAAAAAACTCCTGTTACATAATTTTCATTACTATATTACATCATCCGCATCCCAACGTCAAGGGCAACTTTCCGGGGCTTCCGTTCTGAGTTTTTCCGTTTTATGAAGATTATATGTAGAAATACCGAAGAAAATGTGATAAACTACAGGTTGAAACTTCTATGGAGGGCAAACCGATGAAGAAAGCAAAATCCATTTTTGTGCCGCTGCTGGCCCTGGTGCTCACCTGTCTCTACCCCTGTGCGTTCCAGTATTTCCGCAACGCCGACGAAGCCGCGCCAGGCGATATGCTGCCCATGCTGCTGATTTTTCTGGGGATGGGCGCGGCAGTTTTGCTGGTCAGCCTGATGATTCTGCGGAATTTCCCCAAGGCGGGGCTGTTTTCCAGTCTTGCCATGCTGGCCGCAGTGAACAGCGGACTGCTGGGCGGCCTCTGTAAGCGGCTGATCCACGGCTTTCATGACCGCTATATTTTGATTGCCCTTGCTCTTGTGCTGCTGCTCCTGCTGCTGCTTCTCCGAAAAAAGAAGGTCCCGGCAACGGAGCTATGTCTGATCCTGTCCATCCTGTTTGGGGTGCTGACGGTGGTACAGATCATTCCGGCTGCCCCCACCCTTTGGAAGCAGATCACCTTCCACCGCCAGGAAAGCGCCATTGATCCGGAAACCGTGGAATTTCAGGGCGAGGATCGCCCCAATGTCTACTACTTTCTGGTGGACGAATACGGCGGCAGCGAAAACCTGGAGCGGTATTACGATTTTGACAACCACGAATTTCTCTCGTTTCTTCAGGATCGCAGCTTCAACATCTCCGGCACCACCAAAAACACCGAATCCATCTGGACCGTTTCCATTATGCCGAATCTTTTAAACATGGATTACATCGTGGATGACCGTACGGAAAACAAGGCCGCGTATATGGATCATTCCAACCTCGTGGAGCTGTTCCGGCACAACGGCTATCAGGTCAACCTCATCAACCATCTGAATTTCGTCGGTACCAGCGGCTGCCATGTGCTCTCTCCCCGGCAGTATCCGGATACCATCACCAAGTACATCTTCCGGAACAGCGTTTTGTCTCAGATTCCGCAGCTGCGGCATCCCATGAACCGGCTGCTGGGCTTCCGCAACGACTGGGAGCAGGCACGGGTGCTGCAAACCATGTTCGGCCTCATGGAAACCTGCACGGATTATGTGGACGATCAGCCCACCCTGACCATCTCCTATGTCCAGTGTCCCCACTACCCATTCCTGTTTGACGCCCAGGGCAACATCGCCCCGAAAAAGCCGGATTTTGCGGACAAATCCATTTACTTAGACCAGCTCACCTATCTCAACACCGTACTGGAGCAGTCCATTTCGGCTGTGCTGGACAAGGACCCCAGTGCAATCATTGTGGTGCAGTCGGATCACGGCGCACGGTATCCCGGTCAGATGCTGCTGTACAACGGCGGACCGGACTATGACCCGGTGCTGGAAACGCCCTACATGCAAAACGCGCTGAACTGCGTCTATCTGGGCGGCAAGACCATGGATATCGAAGGGCTGTCTGGCATCAACACCCTGCGCACCCTCATGAACCAGGAATTCGGCACAAACTTCCCCATGCTGGAGCAGCCCACGGGCTACACCTGCTATGGAAAGTCCTGGGCGGATACCCCGGACTGGCTGGATGATTTGAACGGATAATGATCGGTGCTATATAACAGAAAAATGGACGTGCTGCCAGTACAGCACGTCCATTTTGTTATCCCTTAATCCGAGAGCTTCTCCGGATGCTCGGCGGCAAAGTAATCCTTCACCAGCTTCACCACAGTACCGGACAGCAGCAGCAGCGCAATCAGGTTGGGGATTGCCATCAGGCCGTTGAAGGTATCGGCAATATCCCACAGCAGTCCCAGGTCCACCGTAGCGCCCAGAATGGACACAAAGGAATAGACCACCAGGAACGGGCGCACCACCTTGCTGCTGGAGAACAGATATTCGATGCACCGGGAGCCATAGAGGCCCCAGCCGATGATGGTGGAGAAGGCAAAGCAGCACAGTGCCACCGCCGTAAAGATCGAAGCCCAGCCGCCATAGGTGGCAGTAAAGCCGGAGATGGTCAGCTCTGCACCGGCCGCCGCGCCATAGTTCACGGTTGTACCGCTGCACAGAATCACCAGTGCCGTCAGGGTGCAGATCACAATGGTGTCTGCAAACACCTCGAAGATGCCAAACAGGCCCTGCTTCACGGGCTTCTGGGTATCGGCACAGGCATGGGCAATGGAGCCGGTACCAAGACCTGCTTCGTTGGAGAAAATACCACGGGACACGCCCTTTTTCATGCTCATAAACATGGTGCCTACCACGCCGCCGGTAAAGGCCATGGGATCAAAGGCGCCCCCAATGATGGAGGCAAATACCTCGGGCACGTTTTTATAGTTGATGATGACCACACCCAGCGCCAGAATCACATAGAACAGCGCCATAAAGGGCACCAGCTTTTCCGACACGCTGCCAATCCGCTTGATGCCGCCCAGCAGCACCATGGCCACCAGCATGGCAACCACAATGCCGATGATAAGATTCACCGTAGAAACTGCACCGCTGCTGAGAACACCATAGGACAAAAGCGGCGTATCAATGGCAGCCGTGATGGTATTCACCTGGGTGGCGTTGCCGGTGCCGAACACCGTCAGCACGCCGAACAGGGAATAGAGTATGGCAAGCCACTGCCACTTCTTCCCCAGGCCGTTTTTGATATAGTACATGGGGCCGCCCACCAGATCACCGGCTGCGTTTCGCTCCCGGAAGTGAACCGCCAGGGTTACCTCCGAAAACTTGGTACACATGCCCAGAATGGCCGAGCACCACATCCAGAACACCGCACCGGGACCGCCGATGGCAATTGCACCTGCCACACCGGCAATATTACCCGTGCCAACCGTGCCAGCCAGCGCCGTACAAACCGCCTGAAACGGGGTCATGGCGCCATCAGATGCGTCCTTTTTCCGGAACATTCTGCCGATGGTGGTTTTAATGGCATAGGGGAATTTACGAATCTGGATAAACCGGGTGCGGATGCTCAGCAGCAGACCCACGCCGATGATACAGATCATCGCGGGAACACCCCAGATAAAGTTGTTCACCGCCTGATTGATGGATGTAATCAGATCAACCATATGTTTTGATGCCCTCCTTTTCCAAGCGCCCAATGAGGCGCCTTGTAATAGTATATCACATTACATGGGAAAAGCACAGCATCTTTGCAGTATTTTGTCACATCTCATGCATTTTTCCCCATAAAACCCGGGAATCCATGCACATTGCCAAGGAAATTTGCATTCTTTACGACACAAGGCCGCTCATTGCCACGCTGCCCGGGGACATCCGGAACAAGATCTGCATGTCAGAGAGCACATAGGGCACCTGCTCCAGGGAAACGCCCTCCTCATACAGCCGACGGGTCAGCGCCAGCCCCTGGGCGTCCGAAATCTCCGGGCACCAGAAAGCCTGAGAATCACAGTATCCCTCCCGGCTGTCCAGCACGCCAATCATAACGCCCTGATCGGTATCGTGGAAGGTATAGATGGTGCTGCCGCCCTGAATGGAATCCCTGCCTGCCTTACACTGTCGAATAAAACTCTGATATCTCATAGATCGTTCCTCCCTATCGGAAATTTCGCCCTGACTACGCTCGGACCGATCCCACAGCGCCCGGGAGCTGCGGGGTTCCGCCCAGCCATGGGTTTCTTGCACTGAGGGAATTGACATTGCCAAAATCATTTGGTAAAATAACGTAGGTTTCGGTAAAATTTTGTCGATTTCATTCCTCAGATGATGGTTCTGATTATAAACCTTTTCCGCGGATTTGTCAGGCTTCGGGAATAGCCGAATTTTCGTCATTTTTGGTGCCGCATTTGAGGGTTCATATTTTACCTGTTTCGGTGGTGCATTTGCTACCCCGATTTTTTACCCATTTGGGTAGAAAAATTTTACGCCAAAATTCACGAAAATGAGGAAGTTATTTTCCTCGCAATGACACAACAGCAATTTGCGGAGGTGCAACCACAATGGAAGAGTCTCGCGTGGATCGGGTGGCCAGATTTTCTAAAATCTGGTGGCAATCCCGTGCGGATGCGGATCGGTCCCAGGAGTTTATGGCAATCGGACTGGGCGTTTCAAAAAAAACCGTGCAAAACTGGGAAAAGGGCATCAGTTCCCCGGATCTGTTTCAGGGTTCGGAATGGTTCCGGATTCTGGGGCTGAATCCCCTGCCCTATTATCTGGCCTTTTTGTACCCGGATCTGTTTGATGACATTTCCCCCAAGAAATCGGACGAAGATCTGGATCTGGCCCTTCATCATCTCATTGACCAGGCCACACCCCAGGAAAAGCGGCAGCTGCTGTTTCTGATGGCAGGCAAGCACGGAAGCTCCTGGTATGCCCTGCTCCAGATGTTTACCGCCCATTGCCACACCTCCATGCAGTGCCGGGTGGCCACCGCGCGGATTGTGCTGGACAACTACGAGATGCAGCAGGAAACCGGAGAGCTGGTCTGCCCCGCCAATGTGCAGCCGGACCTGGATGTACTCCGAAACGCCATCGAAAGCGGAAAGTCCGCCGCCCAGCAAAAGCGGGCCGGTTACGCCACCGTCCCCGATAATCCAAAAGCCTAAGAACCACACAATGCCCGGCACAGAATGCTCTGTGCCGGGCAATTTGATATTCGGTTATTCCTCGACTTTTCTGCCGTAGACCAGGTTGGGGAAGCCCTTGCCGCCGCCCACGGAGATCATGCCTTCGATATAGCCTTCCTTGTCCACTCTGGCCCATACCTCCCAGCAGCCGGGACCGGCGGGATACTCTACCTTAAAGAACTCGTCGCCGGTGTAGAAGCCAAAGTTGATGGGCGTGCCGTCTGCGGTGCCCTTCAGAGTGCCGTCGGGCTGCGGCTCCAGCTCCAGGAGGATGTCGCCCTCAAAGAAATGCTCCGGGGGCGTGCCGTGATCCTTCAGGGTCACCTTGGGCTTTTCCACTGCCGGAGGAGGACCGCCAGCAGGACCGCCAGGTCCCTCCGGTCCACCGGGTCCGCCGGGGCCACCGGGAGGGCCTCCCTGGAAATCCGGACCGTGTACCAGCGTGGGATCCGGCAGCCACTTTTTAATATAATACTTGCCTGAAATTGCCATTGTTTTCGTCTCCTTCCCAATGATTGCTATGACCATGGTACCCCATACAGGTGGTGTTTTTCCAGTGTGTATTTCGGCTATTCCGTGTGATTTTTGACCTTTCTTCTGGGAACGCAAGGATATTTGTGCTTTCTGTGAAGATTTTCTGGACATTTCGTGACGGTAACGATATAATGAACGAAGCTGGAATACCAGTCAGGAAGGTGATGCCAATTGGTCAAATTTCATACTGCCCACCCGCTTGCCCGGATGGGTCTGTTCCTGTCCGGCTGGTGCTGCACCCTGCTGCTGATGATGACCTCCTCCAAGCTGAGCTTTGCCGTTACGGGCGTTCTTGCTCTGGTGCTGCTGGGGGTTCTCTGCTGCAAGACAAAATTTTTAGACGAGATTTTTCAGGAAACCCACTGTGGGCTGTGTCTCCTGGCCGGGATTCTGGCCCTGTGTGAGGTCTATCGGGCAAAATCCACCTTCTACACCACCTGCGGCAGCTGGATGGGCAAGCTGTTTTCCCATCTGCACCTGCCCACAGGTCCCATTCAGCTGATTCCCTGGGTTCTGGCGCTGGCCGCTCTGCCGATGATGTTTGGATACCTGTTATGGTTCGTGCGCTTTCTGTGGACGCATGCAAAGAAGTTCTGGCACACCTCCGATTTTACCGAGCGGATGTTTCTGCTCAGCGCCGGAATTGTGTTTACAATTCTGATTGTGTTCACCTATCTCTGCACCCAGGCCTTTTATGGCGCGCATCTCAACGGCGCCTGGTATAACTTCGACCTGATCTACTCCGCCGATTCCGGCTATCTGGTGCATACCGACGTATTCCGGAACATCGGCGCAGACCAAAACGACCTCCGGCAGCCGCTGTTCGGCGTATTCGCCATGCCCTTTGCACAGCTTGCATGGCTGCTGTCCAAGGTGCTGTTCTTCCTGCCCAATGCCTATGTCACAGTGCTCCAGGTCATATCCATGCTGCTGTACCTGGTTGCTACGGTGCTCATTGCCCGGATGCTGGAGCTGAGCGGCTATCGAAAGGCGCTGTTCCTCGGCCTGCTGTGCGTCAGCTACCCGGTGCTGATCTTCTCCCTGACGGCAGAACAGTATTTATTTGCTGTGTTCTATCTGGTGCTGATGCTCTATCTCCATCAGGACAAGGTAGGCGGCAGTCTTGGGTATATCGCCGCCACCGGCTCCATGCTCACCACCGGCATTTTCTTCCCCATTCTCACCTGGGACCGGAAGTTTGGCCGTTTCGTCACCAACACACTAAAGCTCTGCGGTGCATTTTTCGCCGTGATGATTCTCTCCGGTCAGCTTACCGCATTTCTGGACATTCCCAGCTATATTGCAGGCTACGGCTACTACACCGGCGTGGACGTGCCGCTGACCTCCAAGCTCATGCAGTACGTGAACTTTGTCCGTTCCACCCTGCTGGCTCCGGCCTCTCATGTGGATTTTGAGTCCTATCGGCACGTATCCTGGCAGATGATGCCTGTGATCCGATTCCGGCGGCTGGGGATTGCCATGCTACTCTGCTCCATTGGCGGAATTGCCGTCCGTCCCAAGGCCTGGTTCACCCGAATCTGTGCCGTCTGGATGGCCTTCTCCCTGCTGCTGTTGGGCATTGTCGGCTGGGGCACCATCGACAACGGTTTGATGCTCTATACTCTGTATTTCGGCTGGGCCTTTGTGGCCATGGCATTTCAGCTGGGGGATTGGCTGCTTCACCGTTGGAAGATTCCAGAGATTATCCTCTTCCTGCTGCTGATTCTGTTTGTGGGTCTGAACAACGTTACAGCGCTGAAAGCGGCGCTGGTATTCGCCACACAGTTCTTCCCGGCACTTCAGTAATTCCGCAAAAAGGCGCGTTGCAATGATCGCTACAACGCGCCTTTCTTTTATGCGCCGATGTCCTTTGCCGCCTTGGCCGCATCGGTTCCGTTTTCGATGACCGCTTTTAACGCCTGATTGCCGTCTGAAATTCGCTGATCCGAGCAGCCATAAGCGCCGCTGCCTCCATTGATCCAGCTCAGGATCTCCGTGATTTCCGCCTCGGTAAAGGGCGAAACCGACTGTGCCGTTCCGTTCACCCAGATCACCGGGTCCTGCTCCACCGTCTCTCCATTGTCATTCTGGAACGTGACCTTTTTGGCTGCGGACTCCGCCATGCTCATAAAATCCTGCTCCAGCACCGGGAAGCCCAGCCCCTGTGCGCCCAGGAAATCGCTGCTGTCCATGATTACCTGCTTGAGGAAATCCCATGCGGCCGCTCCATGGGCGCTGTCCTTGGAAATGCCCAGATATGCCGTAAACCGCAGCATGGTTCCGTTTCCGCTTTCCGCCGGATACCCCTTATACACCAGGGTGTCCCCCACCTGGGCCGACAGCTGTCGGAGATCCATAAAGTCCTTCAGCTCTGCCTGACCCAGCAGCAGCGTACCATTTTTCACGCACACCGCCTCGTCGTCGGTGGAGCTGTTGGCCTCCAGGGCATAGAGCTGCTGATCCTCCACGGGAATCCTGCTGCAAGCCTCCAGCAGCGATGCAAGGCCGTCGTCAGAGCCGGTATAGCCCTGGAGCAGCACGCTCAGTGCATCATAGCTGTTGCACATTTTCAGCACCGCAAGCTCCGTGTGTGCTGCCACCGTCTCCGCAAACTCCTGGGGCGTCCAGCCCTCGGAATCTCCCACCAGGGTGCTGGAGCCGTAGAGCGTCTCAATCAGGAAGCTCAGCGGCAGCCGATCTGCAGGCGTGGCGTTCTGGACTCCCTCCAGCAGGGTATCCTTGCCTACCTGGTCGTCATACAGCCCGCTCAAATCCATCAGCGAAGCAGCGTCCATCACCGTCTCGTCGCCAATCACCAGATCCAGATCTCCGGCATCCTCGGAAAGCCGCTGATCTCCGTCGGTATACAGGCTGTAGTCCACCAGATGAATCCGGCGATCCTCCTGCGCTTCATTATAGGCCACGGCCAGCGCCGTAATCCGTCCGGTCAGTGCCGCATCCACGCTGCCGCCGATGCCCACATTCACCGTCTCCCGCTGAGGAAGCTCCGAAGCCGACACACGCTGGAGAGAGCCCAGCTGCATGCCCGTCTCACTGCTGGTCACGTACCAAATCACGTCCGGGCTGCCTGCAATACAGTCCGCCAGAATGCCGGAGTCCACCCCGGAGTCCACCCAGTTCAGCAGCGTCTCCATCTGGTTATTCTCCGTATCCATCACATAGAGGTTGCCTCCGCCGGACAGCAGCGCCCCATAGCCGCCATAGGACAGGAACCGGCTGGAGTCGTCGGTGAGATTCTTCCCGATGGATTCCGTGGTCAGCAGCCGAACCGCATTGCCCTTTCCGCTTTCCGAGGAGGTCAGCACCACCTGCCCGTCCGCCAGCGCCGCCAGCCGCATGCCAACCGATCCGGTGGGCAGGGTCAAGCTGGAAACGTTCTTCCCGCTGCCGCTGTATACCAGTACCCGGTCCGAGGACAGCACATAGAAATAGCCGTTACCGTCCATGGCCAGATCCGAGGGATAAACTCCGTCCAGACTCAGCTCCACCTGGGACGCTTTTGCTCCCTGGCTGTCATACTGCAGAAGGGAAATGCTGCCGTCCTGCTCCACGCAGCACCAGACGCCCTCCTCCCCGCCGCAGGCTGCCAAAATCGTACCTGCCGACTCCGGCTGCACACGGTCGCCGCTTTCAAGATTTTGAAGGGAAACGCTGCCGTCCTCCTGCTGGGTCACCAGCCACGGGTTTTCCC
>CAVEIY010000021.1:0-2355 GCA_963615825.1 Flexilinea sp. | reverse complement strand
CAGGAGCACCAGCTTTTCCATCACCGCGCCGTCAATCTCCTGGGTCTCCGAGGCCACGTAGCCATAGCCGGTCTGCTCCACCGGAGATGCGGTGGTCTGAGGCGCTTCCACGGCCGGTGCCGTTGTGGGAGAAGCGGCTGCGGACTCGCTACTACTGCCATCTCCGCCCAGGGTGCAGCCGGTGAGCAGCATACACAGGGTGGTTGCCAGGGCACAGCCCCGGCGGAATTTCAACTTGTTCATAGGTTCCTCCATAGAAAAGCGCCGGAACCGCATGGTCAGTCCCGGCACGCAGGGGTCATCCCGAGAAACTCGGCACAACCCCGCAAAGATTTACTTCCGGTTGTTTTTTTCATAGATCCGCCGCAGCCCCTTAAGCAGCAGCATGGAATCTACGGTCATCTCTCTTTCGCAGTGGGGCACAATCACCTCTGCCATGGGCCCCGTTACCACCACATGGCATTTGCCGCCCAGCTCCCGCTCCATCCGATCCACCATGCCGTCCAGCATGGAGGCAATGCCGAATACCACGCCGGACTTCATGCAGTCCACGGTGTTGCGGCCAATGAGATCCCGCGGCGGCTCAATGGTAATCTGGGGCAGCTGGTCGCAGGATTCCGCCAGCGCCCGGGCCGAAATGCTCACGCCCGGCGCGATGATGGAGCCCACAAAGCACTTTTTCTGATTCACCGCCAGCAGCGTGGTGGCCGTATCCAGATCAATGACAATCAGCGGCACGGGATAGTCGGCAATGGCAGCCACCGCATTCACCACCAGGTCGCTGCCCAGGGAGGCAGGATTGTCGCTTAAAATGTTCAGTCCCGTTTTGACCCCAGGCCCCACCAGCAGTGGCTCCTTTCCCAGGGTCAGCCGCAGGGCCTCCATAATCTCCCGAATCAGCGCCGGAACCACCGACGCCACAATGCTGCCGGAGATCTCCTCCCGCCGGATGCCGTGCATGTCCAGAATGCTTTTGAAGCTGATGGCGTATTCATCGCCGGTTTTATTCCGATCTGCCGCAAGCCGCGAGGTAAACAGCAGGGTTTCTCCGTCAAAGCAGCCCATCACCAGATTGGTATTCTCTACACTCAGCGCCAGTATCATGCACATCCATCCTTTCGCCGTTTTCGGCAACACCGCTCAAATGTGTCTGCGATCTACAGCCGCCAATTTATGCGGTATTGCCTAATTTTGCCTAGAATTCGGTATTGCCTTTGTTTTACCTGAAATCCGGCATTGCCTTTATTTTACCTGAAATCCTGAGAATAATCAAGTATCCCCCGCGTCTGCCGTCCGATACAGATTTTCCTTGTAATTGCCGGAAAAAATGATATGATAGAGTAAGATTATTGGGCACATCGGCTGCCCCGTTGAAAGGAGTTCCATCCTCATGCCAGAGAAAACTCACGTGCTGCTGGGCGTTACCGGCGGTATTGCTGCTTATAAAATTCCCAATCTCTGCTCCCGGCTGGTGAAGGGCGGCTTTCAGGTCGAAACCATCCTCACCGCCAACGCCCAGAAGATTGTCTCTCCCATTCCCTTTGAAAGCCTGTCCGGCAACCGCTGCCATACCGATACGTTCGATCCCATGGACACCTCCAAGGTCGAGCACATCGCTCTGGCCCGTCAGGCGGACCTTCTGGTGATTGCTCCGGCCTCGGCCAATATCATCGCCAAGCTTCGCTGGGGGCTGGCGGACGATCTGCTGTCCACCACGGCGCTGGCCTGTACCTGCCCCAAGCTGCTGGTGCCTGCCATGAACACCAACATGTACGAAAATCCCGCCACCCAGGAGAACCTCTCCGTACTGCGGCAGCGGGGCTATCTCGTTATGGAGCCGCTGTCCGGCCATCTGGCCTGCGGCGCAGTGGGAAAAGGGAAAATGCCTGAGCCGGACGATATCTATGACCGGATTGAGGCCATTCTCGCCTGTAAGAAGGACCTCCAGGGGCTTCGGATTCTGGTCACAGCCGGTCCCACCCAGGAGCCGCTGGACCCTGTGCGCTATCTCACCAACCACTCCAGCGGCAAAATGGGCTATGCCATTGCCCATGCGGCGATGCTGCGGGGGGCTGACGTCACCCTGGTGTCCGGCCCCACTGCGCTGAAATATCCTCCGCTGGTTCGGACCATTCCCATTGTCACCGCCCAGGATATGTATGAGGCCGTGACCCAGGAGGCCCCCCAGGCCGACATCATCATCAAGGCCGCCGCCGTAGCCGATTACACCCCGGAAACGGTGGCTGACAATAAAATCAAGAAATCCGACAGCGACCTGTCCATTCCGCTGCGCCGGACCCGGGATATTCTGGGCTATCTGGGCACCCATCGCCGCCCGGGTCAGTTCCTCTGCGG
>CAVEIY010000020.1:0-20073 GCA_963615825.1 Flexilinea sp. | reverse complement strand
AAACCCCGAGTTTACCTACGCGCTGATGAAGGCGGAAAACGGCGAGGTCTATATTGTGGCAAAGGATCTGGCAGGCGCTGTGGCCAAGGCTGCCGGAATGGAGCATTATGAGATCATTGCAGAGCTTCCCGGCTCTGAGCTGGAGCTGATGACGGCACAGCATCCCCTGATGGATCAGGAGTCTGTGGTGCTTTGCGGCGATCACGTTACCCTGGACGCCGGCTCCGGCTGCGTACACACGGCTCCTGGCTTTGGTGCAGACGACTTTAACATCTGCCAGAAGTATGATAAGGCTGGCCTGACCCACATCGGCGTTCCGGTGCCCGTGAATGCCAAGGGCGTCATGACCGACGAGCGCTTTGCCGGCGTACACATCTCCAAGGCAAACGACTATGTACTGCCTGCACTGGAGGAGTGCGGTGCGCTGCTGGCCAAGGAGGATATCGTTCATTCCTATCCCCATTGCTGGCGCTGCAAAAAGCCCATCATCTTCCGTGCTACCGAGCAGTGGTTCTGCTCTGTGGATGCCATCAAGCAGGCCGCAGTGGATTCCTGCGACGGTATCTCCTGGAAGCCGGAGTGGGGCAAGGAGCGCATGACCTCCATGATTACCGAGCGCTCCGATTGGTGCATTTCCCGTCAGCGTAAGTGGGGCGTGCCGATTCCGATTTTCTACTGCGACAAGTGCGGGGCTGACATTGTGACCCCCGAGACCATCGACCATATTGCAAACCTGTTCCATGACCACGGCTCCAACATCTGGTTTGAAAAGACCGCGGATGAGCTGGTTCCCCAGGGCTTTGTGTGCCCCAAGTGCGGTCATACCCACTTCTCCAAGGAATCCGATATCATGGACGTTTGGTTCGATTCCGGCTCCACCCACGCCGCTGTGGTGGATCAGCGGGACGAGCTGCACTTCCCGGCAGACGTTTATCTGGAGGGCGGCGACCAGTATCGCGGCTGGTTCCAGTCCTCTATGCTGACCGCCATTGCCACCAAGGGCGTAGCACCCTATAAGCAGATTATCACCCATGGCTGGACCGTAGACGGCGAGGGCCGCGCAATGCACAAATCTCTGGGCAATGCGGTGGCGCCGGACGAGGTCATCAAGGACTACGGCGCAGATATGCTCCGCCTGTGGGTTTCCTCTGCGGATTACACCCAGGATATGCGTATCTCCAAGGACATCCTGAAGCAGCTGTCTCAGGCCTACCTGAAAATCCGGAATACCGCCCGTTATATGCTGGGCAATCTCAGCGGCTTCAACCCTGACACCGATCAGGTGGAGGATACAGCGCTGACACCGCTGGATCAGTGGGCGCTGGCTCGCTATAATGAGCTGATCCGGACGGTACGGGCGGCCTATGACCGCTATGAGTTCCACGGCGTATACCGTGCCATCTACAACTTCTGCGTGGTGGATATGTCCAACTTCTATCTGGATATCATCAAGGATCGGCTGTACTGCGGCGACGATGCAGATCGGGCTGCGGCACAGACGGCGCTGTACCGGATTCTCGATGGCATGACTCGGATGCTGGCTCCCATGCTGGCCTTCACCTCCGAGGAGATTTGGGCGGCAATGCCCCATGCAAAGAGCGACGAGGCATCCTGCGTGCTGCTCAACGACATCCCCGATTACGACGAAAAGCTGTGCCTGAGCCAGGAGCTGAGCGACCAGTGGGATAAGGTTATTGCACTCAGAACCGACGTCAATAAGGCGCTGGAGGCAGCCCGCGGCCAGAAGCTGGTGGGCAAGAGCCTGGATGCAGAGGTAACCCTGTATCTCACTCCCGAGGGCAAGGCAGCGTTCGACGCCATGGGTCAGCATGACCTGGCTGCGGTGTGCATCGTGTCGAAGGTCACGGTGGTTGAGGGCGAAGGACAGGGCGTTGCCGGTGAGAACTTCCCCGGTGTGACCATTGCCGTAGCACCCTCCCAGGCACCGAAGTGCAGCCGCTGCTGGACCCACAACGATCAGGTGGATGCAGAGACAGAGCTGTGCCCCAGATGCGCTGGCGTGCTGAAGAAGATTCAGATCGGCTAAAATTGTGTCAAACAGCTTGGCGGGCTGTCTCAAAATAGAATTCTCTAAAAATTAGCCCAATAAAAAATCGTGAAAATCCGATAAAAACTGGATTTTCACGATTTTTTCTAATTTTTGACGGGCGCTATTCTCTTACAATTCACATTTTGAGACAGCCCCTTTTGTATCGAAGATAGGAGGCAAGGGAATGAAAAAGCAAAATCCGGCTGCATTTTCAGACCATTATCAGGTCCGGCAGCTGACTCAGGAGGATGTTCCGGCGGTGCTCCGGTTGATGCAGGGAAATACATTGTATTTTCAGTATTGCGGCGGAGATGCAGTTCCGTCAGAGGCGTCCATCCGGCGGGATATGTCCATTGTGCCCACTGGAAAGACTCTGGAGGATAAATACTATGTGGGCTTTTTTCAGGATGATACACTGGCGGCAATTATGGATCTCATCGACGGCTATCCCGAGGACGATATTGCCTTTGTGGGATTTTTTATGATGAATGCATCGCTGCAGGGAACTGGTGAGGGCACAAGAATCATTTCTCGGCTGTGCAGTCAGCTGAAAAAACAGGGCAGTCGGGCCGTTCGGCTGGGAATCGACAAAGGGAATCCGCAATCTACGCATTTTTGGCGGAAAAACGGGTTCCGGGTGATCCGCGAGGTACCTCAGGAGCGGGGGACCATTCTGCTGGCGGAGCGGATTTTATGATCGTGGTTCCGAAAAAGAAACAGAAATCGCACAAAGGGCGGAGGCAGATGCTCTGCCCTTTTTCTGTCCGTGAAATTCTATGGAAGGATCTGCATGGGATGTCCAAATTTTCGTATACTGGAGGTATAGCGGCTACCAAAATGGTGACAAGCGGGGCAAGCTGTGGTACAATGTAAATAAAGTGCAGACCTTTTTGGATGAGGAGCAGAACTATGAAACATTTGCGCGAATTTGTGACCCTTTTACAGATGGCGGATATTGACCTGAAACAGGGAGAGCCGATGTGCCGGCATACCTCCTTTCAGATTGGCGGTCCGGTGGCGGTGATGGCATTCCCCAATTCTCCGGAGCAGGTGGGGGAGATTTTGAAAATCGCCCGGCAGTATGAGATTACGCCGATGATCCTGGGTGCCGGCAGTAATATTCTTGCGCCGGACGAGGGCTTGGATACCGTGGTGATTGAGCTGCGGACTGCCATGAACCGGGTGGAGGAACGGAGCAAGGGCGAGTTTGAGGCACAGGCCGGGGCTGCCATGGCGCGGCTTGCAACCTTTGCCATGGAGCGGGGCTATACGGGGCTGGAGTTTGCCCATGGAATCCCCGGTACGGTAGGCGGCGGCGTTTACATGAATGCAGGCGCATATGGCGGAGAGATGTGCCAGGTGGTGACCGGCGTGACCGCCATGGATCGGCAGGGCAGTCTCCTGGAGATTCCGGCAGAGGAACTGGATCTTTCCTATCGGCACAGCCGCTTTATGAACGAGGATCTGGTGATTCTATCGGTCCGGGTGAAGCTGGAAAAGGGCGATCGGGAGGAGATCCGGGCGAAAATGGCAGAGCTGATGAGCCGCCGCCGGGCCTCTCAGCCCCTGGAGCTTCCTTCTGCGGGCAGCACCTTTAAGCGACCGAAAACGGGATATGCAGCGGCGATGATCGAGGCAGCGGGACTCAAGGGCTTGCGGGTCGGCGATGCACAGGTATCGGAAAAGCATGCGGGCTTTGTGGTCAACCGCGGCAGAGCAACCTGTAAGGATGTACTTGAGCTGATGGCGCAGGTTCAGGATCGGGTGGAACAGGACACTGGCGTCCGTCTGGAGCCTGAGGTGAGAATACTGGAGGTGCAGAAACCATGCGCTTTTTGATTGTAACGGGACAGTCCGGTGCGGGGAAAAGCCGTACCGCATCCACTCTGGAGGATTTGGGCTATTACTGCGTGGACAACCTTCCACCGGAGCTGATTACCCAGTTTGCGGAGGTGTGCCTGGCGACCACTGGTCGGTTTGACCGGGTGGCGCTGGTCAGTGATGTGCGCGCCGGTCAGAATTTTGACGGTCTGCTCAACAGCCTGGATGCGCTGGACGCCATGGGCTGCAAATACTCCATTGTGTATGTTGAGGCAGAGACGGAGGAGATTATCAAGCGGTACAAGGAAACCCGACGGTCCCATCCGCTCAGCAAGGACGGTACGCCTCTGGCTGCTGCGGTGGTAAAGGAAAAGCAGCTGCTCAGCCGGGTTCGTGCCAGAGCAAATTTCATCATCAACACCACCTCCATGTCCACCGCGCGGCTGCGCAGCGAGCTGATTCGCCTGTTTGAGGATCAACCGGAGCGGGCTATGGTGGTGAACGTCCTGTCCTTCGGCTTTAAGTATGGCATTCCGCTGGATGCCGACCTGGTGCTGGACGTGCGCTTTTTGCCCAATCCTTACTATATTGCGGACCTGAAGCCCAAAAGCGGACTGACCCCCGAGGTGCGGGACTTTATTTTCTCCTATCAGCAGACCCAGGACTATATGCAGAAGCTGGAGGATTTGCTGGCCTACACGCTGCCGCTGTACTTTGAAGAGGGGAAAACAGGGCTTGTGATTGCGGTTGGCTGCACCGGCGGACGGCATCGCTCTGTGGCTGTGGCAAAGGAAATCGGTGATTTTGTGATGAAGCGTGGCTATCCCACTGTGGTGAACCACCGGGATATTGCCCGTGGATAATCAGAAGACGACACAGATCGAGGAGGAGATCCGCCTCTATGCCCCGGGCGGTGCGCCGAGAATTGTGGCCATCGGCGGCGGACATGGACTTTCCACCATGCTCCGGGGCCTCAAGCGCTATTCCCGGGACATCACTGCCATTGTCACCATGGCAGATGACGGCGGCGGAAGCGGCATGCTGCGGCAGGACCTTGGGATGCTGCCCCCGGGAGATGCCCGGGACTGCGTGCTGGCCCTTGCCAACACCGAGCCGGTGATGGAGCAGCTGATGACCTATCGGTTTCAGGAGGGCTCCCTGGAAGGGCAGAACTTCGGCAATTTACTTTTGGCGGCGCTGAACGGCATTTGCGGCAGCTTTGCCGAGGCGGTGCGTCAGATGGGCCAGGTTTTGGCGATCACGGGCCGGGTGTTGCCAGTGACCGAGGAGAATATCCATCTCCAGGCGCAGTTTGAGGATGGCTCCACGGTGTTCGGTGAGAGCGCCATTTTCTATCACAAAAAGGACACCCGGAAGCGGATCCAGCGGGTGGTATTGACCCCGGAGCATCCCCAGGCGTTCCCGGAGAGCCTCGACGCCATTGCCCGGGCGGATCTCATTCTCATCGGGCCCGGAAGCCTGTATACCAGCATCATCCCCAATTTCCTGGTGTCGGGCATTACCGAGGCAGTGGCGCAGTCCGGGGCCTATAAGCTCATGGTGATGAACCTGATGACCCAGGACGGAGAGACCGAGGGCTATACCGCGGCGGATCATCTGCGGGAGCTGCTGCGCCATGGAGCACCGGGCATGGTGGATGGCTGTCTGGCCAATTCCAGCCCCATTCCCGAGCATTTGCAGGAGGAATACCTCCGGGAGGGCGCGGACGTTATGAAAATTGACCGGGAGCGGGTGGAGGCCCAGGGCGTAAAGCTCTATACGGCGCCCCTGCTCAGCAGCCGCTGCGAATATGCCCGTCACGACCCGATGCTGCTGGCCCAGGCGATTATGGAAGTCTTTAATCAGCAGGCCCGGAGACGCAAGCGCCGGGGCGGCTACCGGTAAGAGATAGGAGCATGGATATGTCGTTTGCATCGGAGGTTCGGGAGGAGCTGTGCCGGGTTTTGCCGGAAAAGCGCTGCTGCCGAATGGCGGAATGCTACGGAATTCTGATGTATTGCAACACGTTTTCCAAAAACGAAATTAAGATTATCACGGAAAGCCGGCAGTTTGCGGAGCTGCTGCCACGGCTGTTTCGAAGGGCCTTTGGACTGGATTTTGACCAGTTCCCGTCTTTGGAGCAGCCCGGGAAGATGACGTTCGTGATTGACGACCCGGAAAAGCTGGAGTATATTTTCTCGGTTTACGGTCAGGAGCATCCCACCTTGGCGCTGCACGTGAATTTTGCGGTGCTGGAGGAGGAATGCTGCCGCCAGAGCTTTATGCGCGGGGCGTTTTTGGCTGGAGGCAGCGTTACCGATCCGGACAAGCGCTATCATCTGGAGCTGGTGACCTCCCATCAAAAAGTCAGCGACGAAACGTATCAGCTGCTGCTGGAGATGGGCTTTTCTCCGCTGGACGCCCAGCGAGGGGGCAGCCGGATTTTGTATTTCAAGCGCAGCGATACCATTGTGGATTTTCTCACGGCGCTGGGGGCTCCGGTGTGTGCCATGAAGATCATCGAGGCGAAGATGGAGAAGGAGCTCCGCAACGATGTAAACCGCCGCTGCAACTGCGATACCGCCAATCTGGGGAAGGCTGTCAATGCCGCCCAGCAGCAGATCGCGGCGATTCGTCAGCTCCGAAAAAGCGGAAAGCTGGACGAGCTGCCGGAGAAGCTGAAATCCGCGGCGATTCTGCGGGAGGAAAACCCCGAGGCGACCCTCAGCGAGCTGGCTGCCATGGCCGATCCGCCCCTGAGCAAACCGGCCATGAGCCACCGGATGCGAAAGCTGATTGAACTGAGTACGGAAGGATAGATTACTTATGCTGGAGAGATCCTGCGGCGCTGTGGTGTATACCGAGCGAGACGGACAGCGGCGCTATGTGCTGGTAAAGGGCGGCTATGTGGGGCTGCCCAAGGGCCATATGGAAAAGGGCGAATCCGAGCGGGAAACTGCGGTGCGGGAAATTCGGGAGGAAACCTGTGTCAGCACCCAGATTGTGCCGGGATTTCGCCGGGTGGTGACCTATCACATGCCCAATGGAAATGACAAACGGGTGGTCTATTTCCTGGCGCGGTTTTCTCAGCAGCAGGCCCATCAAAATCCCGAGGAATTCCTTAAGGTGATGGAGCTGGGGTATCACGATGCCCTCCATGCGCTGACCTTTGAGAATGACCGGGTTACCCTCCGGGCGGCCGAACGGTTTATTCGCCGCAAAGAAGCAAAGAACGCCTAGCTGAAACTGCCCTCATTGGAAAGGAGCGCCCTTCATGGCATTTGCACACTTACATGTTCATACGGAATACAGCCTGCTGGATGGCGCGTGCCGGATCAAAAAGCTGATGGGACGGGTGAAGGAGCTGGGCCAGACCGCCATTGCCATCACCGACCACGGGGCCATGTACGGCGTCATTGACTTCTACAAGGCCGCAAAGGAGGCGGGAATCAAGCCCATCATTGGCTGCGAGGTCTATGTGGCGCCCAGAGGCCGGACGGATCGAGTCCATGGCATCGACAATGACAATCATCATCTGGTGCTGCTGTGTGAAAATATGACCGGCTATCAGAACCTGTGCTATATGGTGTCCCAGGCCTACTTAGACGGCTTTTATGGAAAGCCGCGGGTGGACCATGCGCTGCTGGAGCAATATCATGAGGGACTCATTGCCCTTTCTGCCTGCCTGGCGGGAGAAATTCCCCAAAAGCTGATGCAGGACGACTATGAGGGGGCGCTGGAGACGGCAAAATGGATGGCTGGGGTGTTCGGCCCCGACCATTTCTATTTGGAGATGCAGGACCACGGACTGGAGCTGCAGCCGGGGGTCAACCGGGGGCTTCGCCGGATTGCCAGAGAAACCGGGCTTCCTATGGTGGTGACCAACGACGCCCACTATATTCGCAAAGAGGACGCGGCCATGCAGGATGTGCTGATGTGCATTCAGATGCAAAAGACCGTGGATGATCCCAGCCGGATGAAGTTTGAAACCCAGGAGTTTTATATCAAGAGCGAGTCGGAGATGATGTCGCTGTTCCCTGGGGACGAGCAGGCGCTGGAGAATACCCAGAAAATTGCAGACCGGTGCAATGTGGAGTTTGAATTCGGCAATTATCATCTGCCGGATTTCTTCCCGCCGGAGGGCTATACCAACGACCAGTATTTTGAAAAGCTCTGCTGGGACGGCTTTGCGGTTCGCTACCCCCAGGGGGGCGAAAAGGAGAAAAAACAGCTCCGCTATGAGATGGAAATGATCCGGAAGATGGGCTTTGTCAACTACTTCCTGATTGTGTCGGACTATGTGGACTATGCCAAGCGCAGCGGGATTCCTGTGGGACCCGGGCGCGGCAGTGCAGCGGGCAGTATGGTGTCCTACTGCCTGTATATTACAGATATTGATCCGCTGAAATACAGCCTGTATTTTGAGCGATTTTTGAATCCTGGCCGTGTTACCATGCCGGATATTGATATCGACTTCTGCGTCAATCGGCGGCAGGAAGTAATCGACTATGTAACCCGGAAATACGGCAAGGACAATGTGGCGCAGATTGTCACCTTTGGCACCATGAAGGCCAAGGGCGCGGTTCGGGATGTGGGCCGCGCATTGGGCATGAGCTACGGCGAGGTGGATCAGGTGGCGCGGCTGGTGCCGGGAACCCTGAATATTACCCTGGCCGATGCGCTCAAGCTGTCGCCGCAGCTGAAAGAGCGGTACGACGGGGATCCCAAGGTGAAAAAGCTCATTGATACGGCTATGGGCGTGGAGGGCATGCCAAGAAACACCTCTACCCATGCGGCGGCAGTGGTCATTACCAAGGAGCCGGTGTATCACTATGTGCCGCTGAGTAAAAACGACGATACGGTGGTCATTCAATATACCATGACCACGGTGGAAGAGCTGGGCCTGCTGAAAATGGACTTCCTGGGTCTCCGAAACCTGACGGTCATTGACGATGCGGAAAAGCTCATCCATAAGCGGGAGCCGGAGTTCAATATCCATACGGTGCCCGATGGGGATGAAGCCACCTATCAGATGATTTCTGCGGGAAGAACCTCCGGCGTATTCCAGATGGAATCCACCGGTATGACCGGTGTTTGCGTTAGCCTGCACCCCCAGAGCATCGAGGATCTGACCGCTATTGTGTCCCTGTATCGTCCTGGCCCCATGGACAGCATTCCCAAATTTATTGCCAGCAAGCACAATCCGCAGTCGGTGAAGTACACCGATCCGGCACTGGAGCCGATTCTGTCGGTTACTTATGGGGTTATGGTGTACCAGGAGCAGGTCATTGATATTTTCCGTACCTTGGGCGGCTATAGCCTCCCCCAGGCCGACAATATTCGCCGTGCGATTTCAAAGAAAAAGCAGGCGGTGATTGAGGCGGAGCGCCAGACCTTTGTGCATGGTGATCCGGAGCGGGGGATCTGCGGCGCAGTGGCAAACGGTGTGCCGGAGAAGGCTGCCAACGAGATCTACGATCAGATTCTGGACTTTGCAAGCTACGCCTTCAACAAGGCCCATGCGGTATGCTATGCCCAGGTGGCCTATGAAACTGCCTATCTCAAGTGCCACTATCCCCGGGAATACATGGCGGCACTGATGACCTCCGTGCTGGACAGCACCACCAAAATTTCCGAGTATA
Organism: Flexilinea sp.; assembly: GCA_963615825.1. Taxonomy (GTDB): domain Bacteria; phylum Bacillota; class Clostridia; order Oscillospirales; family Oscillospiraceae; genus HGM13006. The sequence goes on along the minus strand of CAVEIY010000020.1, from coordinate 10,560 downwards.
TCGGAGAATGCCGGGAGCTTGGCATTGCGGTGCTGCCTCCGGATGTGAACCAGTCGGACGATCAGTTTACCGTAACCGCCGAGGGCATCCGCTTTGGGCTGGGTGCAGTAAAGAATATCGGCATGGGCTTTGTGGCGAACCTCATGCGGGAGCGGCAGGAGAACGGCCCGTTTACCTCGCTGGAGGACTTCTGCCAGCGGATGAGCGGCACGGATCTCAATAAGCGCACGGTAGAAAATCTCATCAAATGCGGCGCCATGGACTGCTTCGGGGCATACCGGAGTCAGCAACTCAAGGTCTATGAGATGGTGATGAGTGCGGTGGCCGATGCAAAGAAGAACAATGTGGACGGCCAGCTGGGACTGTTTGACCTGGTGGAAACCCAGACCGTAACGCCGGTATCGGTACCGCTGCCGGATATTCCGGAGCTAAGCGCCCGGGAGAAGATGCAGCTGGAAAAGGAAACCACCGGACTGTACCTGTCGGGCCATCCCATGGACGAATATCGCCAGAGCGTGAAAAAAGCCGGTGCAGTTCCCATTGGTGAAATCCTGGAGTCCTTCTCCGGAGAAGAACCGGGACGGTATCAGGACGGCCAGCAGGTGGCGGTGGCCGGTATTGTTACAAAGGTAAAAAGTAAAACCACCAAGAATGGCTCGCTGATGGCCTATGTGACCCTGGAGGATGACACCGGGGCCATGGAGATGCTGTGCTTTTCCAGAGTGCTGGCCCAGTATGGCGGCTGTTTGCAGGAGAATTTTGCGGTGTTGGCCAAGGGAAGAATCTCAGCACGGGATGAAAAGGAACCGCAGCTGATGACCGACAGCGCCATTCCTCTGGAGGATGCGGCGCTGGGACTGTCACCGGAGGCTCAGCCGGTAAAGGAGCAAAGACCGGCACGGCAGAGCGGATATCAAAAGCCGATTCAGTCGCTGGCGCAGCCCGGACAGACGCTGTATCTGAAGCTGGACAATATGGAGGGACGGCAGTTCCGGAAGCTGAAGCCTATTCTCCATATGTTCCCGGGACAAACCAAGACGGTGCTGTTCTTTGCGGATACAAAAAAGCGCATGGGCACCACCTGTTTGGCGGCGGAGCTGCTGCTGGATGAGCTGCGGGAGCTGCTGGGGCAGGACTGCGTGGTATTGAAATAAGAACGGTTTTATCCCAAAACGTCCCCGGAATACCGGGGACGTTTTGCAAAATCTCAACGTAAAATGGGGAATTCCAGTGGAAAAAGAGTTTGATTCGGTTCCGGTATGGCGCCTGGTGCTTCGGCTGGGGCTGCCTGCAATGCTGGCGCAGCTGTTTAATATTCTATACAGCATGGTAGACCGGATTTTTGTAGGGCATATTGCCGGTTCCGGCGCGCTGGGACTGGCGGGAATTGGCATCTGTGCGCCGGCGCTGACCGGAATTACGGCATTTGCGACCCTGGTGGGCATTGGCGGTGCGGCAATTTTGAGCATTTCCGTGGGACAGCGGGACCGGGCGTCCGCTCAGCGCGCCATGGGGACCAGCCTGTGGATGCTGATTGTGCTGTCCGTTGTGGTAACGGCGGGGATGCTGGCGTGTTCGCGGCCACTGCTCTATCTGCTGGGGTGCAGCGACGCCATATACCCTTATGCGTCGGACTATTTCCGAATTTATGTGCTGGGAACCGGAGCGGCGCTTATTGGCGGCGGCATGAATCAGTTTATTCTGGCACAGGGCATGGCAAAGCGCGGGATGATTTCCGTACTGCTGGGCGCTGTGGTGAATACGATTCTGGATCCGATTCTCATTTTTGGACTGCATATGGGAATTCGCGGGGCAGCAGTGGCAACGGTGACGGCACAGATTTGCACCATGCTCTATGTGCTTCTGACCCTGGCCGGACGAAAAGCAGGGATTCGCTTACAGCTGCTGCGGCCGGAGCTTCCTCTGGTCTGGCGGATTGCGGCCATCGGCAGCCTACCCTTTTTGATTATTCTGCTGGACAATGTACTGGTGATCCTGCTTAATACAACCCTGCGGCGGTATGGCGGAGCGGCAGGGGATCAGCTGATTTCCTGCGGCGCAGTGGTTCAGAGCTTTATGGTGCTGGCCTATTATCCGGCGCAGGGCATTACCAGCGGCTGCGGAACGCTGTTTGGCTACTTTTATGGCGCGGGAAACGAAAAGCGGATGATGCAGACCTTTCGGTGGGTATTGGTGGTTTGTTTGAGCATCATGGGCCTGCTGCTGTTGGCGGCACAGTTGGGGGCAGGCGGCTTTTCCCGGCTGTTTTTGGAGGATTCGGATACGGCCCGTTTGGCGGCAGCTGCAATCCGACGTTATACCGCAGGACTGCTGGGGGTCGGGGTGCAGTATGCCTTTGTGGAGGGGCTGACCTCCATGGGGAAAATCCGCTATGCACTGCCCATTTCCTTTTTCCGAAAGGGATTGTATGTGGCGGCGGTATTGCTGCTGCCGATGTTTTTGCCTGCTGAGCAGGTGTTTTGGGCGGCAGCCATTTCAGACTTGGCAGGGGCAATGGTGACGCTGCTGCTGTTCTATGGCCGGATTGCGCCGGGATTGAGGCGGGAGCTTTCCACGGTGGAGCAAAGCAGCTGACGGCTTGGCTCCCCAATGCGCGAAATGAGACGAGAATAAATGCAAAAGGGCTTGCTTCCTGCAAAATGCAGGGGCAAGCCCTTCGGTTATTTTATGGATTTTTTCTCCCGGTCCTGCTGGCGCATCTTCTCAATCCACGCCTGCCGCTGCTGATAGGCAAACACACCTCGCGCAATGGCGATGAAAACGACTCCGATCACCAGCAGTGTAAGCCCTATGGCAAAGGGCGTAGAGATATGACCCTGAACGCCCCAATCCTGCCCAAAGAGTCCGGAAAGCGCGGTGACACCTGCAATCAGCAGCCCCAGCACCGATAGAATCTCTCCCAGCTTGGAGGTACGATTTACCCATTTTGGCTCCTGCTGTTCCCGCTCTACCGGGCCGGAGGGCTGCCAGTCCTTGTCCTTCAGCTCCCGGACCTGCTGCGCTACCTCCCGGAGCTGCCCTGTGGCGACCCCCAGATCGTCCGCCTTATCCTTGGAGCTGGATGCCACCAGCTGGCGATAGATTCGGCTGTTGTCAATGCCGCCCGGCAGCGGTTCCGTCCATTCCGGTTCCACCTTTGGAGGACGCTGCTCCAGTTCATCCAAATATCGAAACCGCGGCTGAATATCCGCCGCAGGCAGGGGCATTTGATCGGCCTCCTTCATTTGCTTTGAAAGCTCTGACACACTTTTTACCTGCGCCGGGTCTACTGCCCTTGCTGCGTTCAGCAGGGCCTCCAGCGTCAACTTCTGCTGCTCCAACCACTGGAGATACTGCGGAAAAATCTCTTCAATGGCCTCGGGATCCTGCTGCATCCGCGCAATCTCATCCATGGTAAACCAGGCACGGCGCAGCGTCGCAATTTCCCGAAGCGTCTCCACATCCTCCTGGGTGTACTCCCGATAGTCCCGACCGTTCCTGCGCTCCATCTGGGGCACCAACAGGCCCTTCTCCTCGTAAAGGCGAATGGTCTTTCGGCTCAGCCCGGTGGACTCGCATACCTCTTTCAGCTTCATTCCGTTTCCCCCATGCGGCCCATCAATTGCCGCTGCTTTTTTTGCGCTTTTCCTCATCCTGCCGGCGCATTTCTGCAATCCACCGGCGGCGCTCCCGGTAGGCCGAAAGCCCCCGCATACTGAGGGTCAGCACAATGCCAAGGAGCAGCGCCGAAATGCCCAGGATTACGTCCAACGGCACGCTGCCCTTATAATCTGCATACAAATCCCGTACTTCGGTATAGGCCGTCAGCAAAAAGCCGCCTGCCAGCAGAATTCCGCCAATGGTGGACAGAACCCGAATCCACTTGGGGTCCTGCACCTCGCCGGTTACCGGCCCGGTTTCTCCTGCGGGCGTAGTTTTCAGCTCCTTCATCTGACCAAAGGTGATGGCCTGGTTGTTGACCGTGTCCTGATCCATGGTCAAAGTTACCTGGCGAAAGGCCTTGGTGTCGGACATTCTGCCATCAAAAATCTCTTGGGTATCTCTGGTATCCTCTTTCATGGTACGAACCTCCTCCAACTGATCCAAATAGCGAAAATGCGGCGTAATATCCCATTGGGGCAGCGGCATCTGGGCGGCGGTCTCCATGGCCTGGGACAGCTGCGCCACACTGTCAACCTTGCTGGGATTCACCTGCTCCGCAGCATCCAGCAGCTGCTGAAGCTGGGACTTTTGCGCCCGGAGCCACTGGAGATACTGCGGAAAAATCTCTGCAATGGTATCCGGGTCCTGCTGCATCCGTGCGATCTCGTCCATGGTAAACCAGGCGCGGCGCAGGGTTGCAATCTCCCGAAGTGTCTCCACATCCTCTTGGGTGTACTCCCGATAGTCCCGACCGTTCCTGCGCTCCATCTGGGGAACCAGCAGTCCCTTCTCCTCATAAAGGCGAATGGTCTTTCGGCTCAGCCCTGTGGATGCGCAAACCTCTTTTAGCTTCACCTTTTTCCCTCCTTCTGCTTCGATTATACTCGTGGCCCCAGGGGCCATGTCAATCCCTTTTGCAGCTATTCTAGCATATTTTCTGAAAAAATTCCCTACTTCGGAACCATTTTGGATTTCTGCTTTCAAAATACTGCCGGATGTGATAAAATAACATAGATTGGCACATGTTCCTTTATTTTTTGCATGTGCCTGGAGGTTTGTATGGAGCTTGATCCCAAGGCCCTGAGCGACGACGGTTATATCATTGACCAGCGCTGGACGGAGCCGATTCCGTTTGGCGGCTGTCCCTCCAGCAAAAACGGCTGCGGCTGGATTGCTGCCTATAACTTTCTCAAAGCCCTGGACCGGACGCCGGATCCGGATCAGCTGCTTCACCGGCTGGAACGGACACTGTTGCCCGGTGGACGACTGGGGCTGAATTTCTTTGCGCTGGCGCACGAGCTGCGCCGCCAAAAGGTGCCGCTGGAGTTTGCGGTTCGGCCTTTTCATGCCCAGGAGCTTGCCCAGCGGAGTCGAGCCGGTATTGTACTGTATCGGGCGGGAAAGACCAACCACTTTGCCGCGTTTTCCAGACAGCCTGACGGCAAGCTGCGGTTTTTCGGTGCAGTGCCAGGATATGCCCACCACAACCTTTCCATGGCAGAGTTTTACTGGGATTATGTAAAGTTCCCGCTGACTCTGACCATCACTGCAAAATAAACCGGGGAATACCGACGACACATTTGCGTGGTATTGCCCTCAAAAAAAGGACGGAACCCTCATGGAATACCCCAATTTGGAACAGGATTTTCGGGAAATCCCGGAATCCATTGTTCGCAGCATGGCAACCAGGCTGACAGATGGTCTGGAAAAGTGCGGCCTTTACTATCGGCTGTTTACCCGGACCAAAACGGCGGCCTCCACCCGTGCTAAGCTGAAAGTGAAAAACTATCAGGACGGGAAACGGATGCAGGACCTATTTGGCATTCGCATCGCCGTCTATTTTCAGGACGATCAGGCGCTATGCCGCCGAATCATCGAGGACCGCTTCTCGGTGGTGTCGATTACAGAGGACAGACCGGACGCCGATACCTTCAGTCCCACCCGGCTGAATTTTATCTGCAAGCTGCCCATGAGCTGCCGACAGGAGCTGCCCAGCGCCATCTATGACCATTATCCCATTGATACCACCGTAGAAATTCAGCTTCGGACGGTATTCTCTGAGGGCTGGCATGAGGTGGAGCACGACCTCCGCTACAAATCCAAAGCGGATTGGGACGGCAGCGCCGATCTGAGCCGTGCGCTCAACGGTATTTTTGCCACACTGATTAGCTGCGACTGGTCCATGCTCAATATTTTCGACAAGCTTCGGGACCGCAAATACCGGGAAAAGGACTGGACCGCAATGCTGAAAAACAAGCTGCGGATCCATGTGGAGGAGCAGCCATTGTCTCCGGAGCTGTGTAAGCTTCTGGATCAGCGGCCTGATTTGGCGGCGGAGCTGTATCAAATTGATCGGTTCAGCCTGCTGGACTTCCTTTCAGACGGACGCTTTCCCGGCTTCCTGATGACCCTGGACAATCTGGTATTCCTGACCAACGCGCTGTTTATGCACAATCCGGAAATCACGGCGATGACCCCGCCGGACCTGCTTTCCAGCATCGACGACTGCGCAAGAAAGCGCTGAGCAGCTTGGGTTCTCGCCATCCTGGCAATGGGATTCATCCATTTTCACTGAATTTTTATACATATCGCCAATCTTCTCCGGCTACAGCACATTTTCTGTTGTATGCCGGAGATTTTTGGAGTATAATCCTACCATACCCGTTAGTTGGTACTGATTTTAGCGTTTCTGCCGGAAGAATCCCGACAATTCGCAGAAAAAGGAGCTTGAGTCCTATGTATGAAAACATGATAGATACCATTGGCGCTGTGGCTGCCGTTGATCCTGAGCTGGGCGCTGCCATGAACCGGGAGCTGCACCGTCAGCGTCAGAACATTGAGCTGATTGCCAGCGAAAACATTGTATCCCCCGCTGTAATGGCGGCTATGGGCAGCATCCTTACGAATAAATACGCCGAGGGCTATCCCGGAAAGCGGTATTACGGCGGCTGCATGTACGTCGATCAGGTGGAGCAGATTGCCATTGATCGGGCGAAAGAGCTGTTTGGCGCAGCGTATGCCAATGTTCAGCCCCACAGCGGCGCACAGGCCAATATGGCAGTGTATTTTGGACTGCTGGAGCTGGGTGACACTGTCATGGGCATGGACCTGAGCCAGGGCGGACATCTGACCCACGGCAGCCCCGTCAATATGTCCGGCAAGAACTATCACTTTGTCTCCTACGGCGTCAATGAGCAGGGCTTTATTGACTACGACAAGATGGCCCAGCAGGTTGCAGAGGTAAAGCCCAAGCTGGTGGTGGCCGGTGCTTCCGCCTATCCCCGTGCCATTGATTTTGAGAGAATCGCCCAGATTGCCCATGATAACGGTGCCATGCTGATGGTAGATATGGCGCACATTGCCGGCCTGGTGGCAGCAGGCTATCATCAGAGTCCTGTGCCCTATGCCGATGTTGTGACTACCACCACCCATAAGACCCTGCGCGGGCCTCGGGGCGGCCTGATTCTCACCAACAACGAGGAAATCTCCAAGAAGATCAATAAGGCGATTTTCCCTGGTACCCAGGGCGGACCGCTGGAGCATGTGATTGCAGCAAAGGCGGTGTGCTTCGGTGAGGCGCTGAAGCCGGAGTTCAAGGAATATGGCAGAAAGATCATCGAGAATGCCCAGGCGTTGGCCCAGGGCCTGCTGGATCGCGGCGTGAAGCTGGTATCCGGCGGCACGGACAACCATCTGCTGCTGGTGGATCTCACCGATGAGGAATGCACCGGCAAGGAGCTGGAGCACAACCTGGATGAGGTTCATATTACCGCCAATAAGAACACCGTGCCCGGTGAGAAGCGCAGCCCCTTTGTAACCTCCGGCCTGCGGCTTGGTACCCCCGCTGTTACCACCCGCGGCATGGGTCCCGCCGAGATGAAGGAGATTGCAGACTGCATTGCGGACTGCATCTACCACTTCGACACCAAGAAGGCCGAGATTACCGCCCGGGTCGATGCGCTGACCGCAAAGCTCCCCCTGTACGAATAAGCCTGGATGATAAAAAGGAGACGGCTCATTTGAGTCGTCTCCTTTTGCATGTGATTCCGTTATTTTTGCACCGCCAGCTTATGATGCTCCCAGCGGCCGGAGAGGTAATAGCCAAAGGCCATCAGCGCAGTGACCCAGATGGCAAGGGCGTGGCCCAGGAAGAAGCCGTTCAGCCCCATGTCCAGCACGATGCCAAACAGCAGACTCAGGGAGATGCGCGCCACAACGCTGTCCAGCAGGCCAATGGCCATGGACAGGGAGGTAAAGCCGATGCCGTTGATGACGGAGTTAAAGCTGGAGTTGAAGATGGATGCGGCAAACCCGATGCAGGAAATCCGAAGATAGGTGGGCGCCAGTGCCAGCACCGCTTCGTCCGTGGTAAAGATGGTGAAAATCTGACGGGGGAACAGGAGACAACCGGCAATGAATATGCCGTAGACAGTACCATTGAGGATAAAGCAGGTGTGGACGGATTTGCGGACCCGATCCGGTCTGCCTGCCGCCATATTTTGACCGACCATGGAGGCATTTGCGGTAGACATGCCCTGGGTGATGATAGAGGGGATGTTCTGGAGCTTCAGTCCGGCGCCATAGACTGCCGAGGCAGCTTCGCCATAGGCATTGATGAAGGAATTTACAAACAGCATGGAAATGGAGATGGCAGCCATCTGGAAGGCCAGAGGAACGCCCAGCTTTGTGAGAATTTTTAGCGTGGGTCCATGGATTTTCAGCGTCGTCCGGGAAAAGGTAAAGCCAAAGGATTCCCGTTTGATGATGAGATAGACCAGGGCGGATACAAAGGAGATTGCCTGGGAGATTACCGTGGCAATGGCGGCGCCTGCTGCACCCATGCCAAAGCCTGCAACAAAGATCAAATCCAGAATCAGATTGATGACGGAGGCGATGGCTACAAACAGCAGGGGACGCTTGGAGTCGCCCATGCCGCGGAGAATGGAGCACAGGGCATTATAGCCAAAGATGAAAATACAGCCGCTGTTGCAGATCACCATGTATTTTGCGGCTTCCTGAAACGCACTTTCCGGCGTGTTCAAAATCCGCAGCAGATTGTTATGAAGCGCAATGGACAGGATTCCCAGAATCACGGCGGAGAGCATGGTAAAGGAGAACAGGGTGCCGATGGTCTTTTGCATTTCATCATGCTTTTTTGCGCCGACCTGCTGGGAGAGCAGAATCTGGCCGCCGGTGCAAAAGCCGGTACAGATAAACGTTAAAAGATCCACCAGCCGTCCGCCGGTGGAAACGGCAGAGAGTCCGGCAGAACCCATAAAATGCCCTACCACAGACATATCTACCAGATTGTAGACCGTTTGCAGCAGATTGGACAGCATAAAGGGAAATGCAAAATACAGCAGCTTCCGGGCCACGGAGCCGTCGGTTAAATCGTTAATAAAGGTCTTTTGCGTTGACATAACACATTCATCCTTAAATAATTAGATTACGAATTATATCATAGCAGAATCGGAAGAAAAATGCAATGAAAGAAAAAGAATACGCCGCAGGGAAAACCCTACAGCGTATTCTTTAATCTCGGCTTGATTTGAAAATTAGTCGTTCTTGCTGGGGAGCACGATGGTAGCGCCGCCCTCTTCGTAGATCTCATCATCGTTGATGGTGGTGATCCAGAAGCCCAGCTCAACGTAGTGCTTGCCGTCCTTTTCGTACTTGTCATAAACCTGAGAATGGATCTTCATAACGTCGTACTGGAGGCCATGGGTGTTGCACTTCTTACCGGCCATTGCGGGAATCTTCTCGATCATCTCGCAGACAGCGGTGTTCTTGGGGAAGCAGAAGCCCTGCTCGGTGGGATTGGTCATGATGCCCCAGCGGATGTTCTGAATCCAGCCATGGGTGCCCATCCAGTTGTTGATGTGATGGATGGCAAAATCACGGCCCAGGAAGTTGATGAAGATGGAGCGCTTTTCCTCCTTGGGCATATCCGGCGGGGGACCCATCTTTGCACGGGGATCGTCATAGGGCGGAACCTCGGGATCCCATTCCTTCATATCGGCGGGAACATAGACTCCGTATTTGGGATCGCGGGTCATCTTGGCGCGCACCTCGGGATCAGCCAGCTCCTTCATGGTACGGCTGCCGCCTACGGCCATGCCATAGGGGGGCGTGGGGTTGCAGGAAGCATGGATGGGGCCGTCGATGGTGACGTTGGGCATATCGCCGACATTGACATCCTCCCAATAGAGAGGCTTGTCGCCGCGGTAATCTTCCTTTGCCCAGGTGTCAAAGATCTGCTGCCAATCCTCGTCGGTATAGCAGTGAATCGGACGGGTCCACCAGTCGGGGCTTTCCCATGCGCGGGTGCCGGGGGTCATATCGGCGGGATCCTCATAGCTCTTGAGATTCTCGCGAGCAGAGAACATCACGCCCAGAACCTTTTCACCCTTCTGATTGTAGACAGAGCCGGTGCACTTGAGCACCAGATTCCGATAGATGCTGCCCTCCTTGGGGGTCAGGTCGATCAGCTCCAGCTTGTCCTTGACCAGATACAGGGTGTCGCCTGCATAGACGGGAGTCAGCTGCTCAATCTCGTGGTGCAGGCCGGTGACAGCCAGAAAATCCCGGGCCTTGCCATTGAAGGCGGTGAGGAAGCTGTCGTCATGGGCGCCGAATGCGGGCATGGCGATTTTTCCGGCGTAGCCCAGAGACTTAGCATACTCGTCGTCGGTATAGAGCTTGTTGTCGGGATCATATTTCTTTGCGTTGTAGAGCATCATATCTTCCTTGACTTCCAGCACATTGGAGAAGCCCTGGGTGCCCTTTTCGATTTTACCGGAGATCAGCGCCTGAACGTCAATCGGGCCGCGATCCTCCAGCTCTTTAATTTTTGCAAAATATTCCTCGGCATAGGGCTTTTCGCGCTCTGTCCATACG
>CAVEIY010000019.1:3019-21021 GCA_963615825.1 Flexilinea sp. | reverse complement strand
GTCGTCTATTGGAGCAGCACCGGCAACACCGAAGCCATGGCAAACGCCGTTTTGGAGGGCGCACAGGCCGCCGGTCTGGAGGCAGAGCTGATCACTGCCGGAGAGTTTTCCGGCGCTATGCTTGGAAATTATGACGCCGTCGCATTCGGCTGCCCTGCAATGGGCGCTGAGGTGCTGGAGGAGGACGAGTTCGAGCCGATGTTTGCAGGCTGCGAGGCCGGCCTTTCCGGCAAGAAGATCGGACTGTTTGGCTCCTATGGCTGGGGCGACGGTCAGTGGATGCGGGATTGGCAGGAGCGCTGCCAGGCAGACGGCGCCGTTCTGGCGGCCGACCCTGTGATCGCCAACGAGGACCCCGACGACGATGCCATTGCCGCCTGCAAGGCCCTGGGTGCAGCACTGGCATAAATATTAAGGTAACACCAGACCAATGTGTCATCGGACTTCAGCCGATCTTTTGTGCCGGAACTGCACCAATTTTCCTTGAAATACACAAAGTATTCCTGCGGAAAATTGGCTTTTTCCACCGCAAAATCTCCGGCTGAATTCTCGCTGCCAATTGATCCGGTATTACCTTGTAACGCACGAAGTAACAGTGATCTAAAAATAAAAAACAGCTATTTTAACAATCATAGGTTTTACAGCAAACGCCGCCCCGATGCGCTGTCGGGGCGGCGTTATTTATGTACGGCTTAAAATTTCAATCTCACAGTCCAGCATCACCTGATTGGCCACATATCGCCTGTTATGCTCTACGATATAGGTAACCGGCAGCATTTTTTCTTCTCTGGTACGCAAAAACAGTCCGCGGTAAACGGCAGCATCCAAGCTTCCTTCCCGATGATAAAGCATATAGTCCGCTTTAATTTGTGAATGTGCTTTTCGCGGCTCAAAGGAAACAATCATTTTTGTCTGCCCCGGATATAACATCTGCTCAATACCGGAAAAGGACTGAAGTCGCTCTGCAATCTCTTTGAATTGCGCACTGCGCACAATCTCTTCCTCCGATATTCTCCCCCGCTTTACATCTCGGTAGAATTGCCCAGCGCCTGTAGACGGACGAGAAATATTGGACAAATCCCGCAAATGCTGAAATCCGGCAAGGTGATGATACTGCTCCGGCAAAAAGCGCAGCATAAACACCTTTCCGTCCTCCAGCGAAATCCGAAACCTTTTTCGCCGCAATCGCTCATATACTTCTACAGTTTGCGCCAAAATCCCCATTTTTTCACATCCATCTGTGGCGAAAAGCCGTCTCGACTGTGCAAAATCGAGACGGCTTACACACGTTTCTGGTGTTTTGTTCTTCGGAAACCGCCATGTTTTTGGCATTGCCTAGCTGGAGCCGGGAGGCCACCCAACCCGTTCAGAACCTCCACAGGCGCGGTCCAGCACAACTCCTGCTTCAACGGCTTCGAGGAACATCCTCTTGCTTATAGTATACGCAAATCTCCGAAAAATGTCAACCCGTTTTTGGTAATTTTTAACTCAGAAATCTGCATTTCCCACGGTTCTGGGATGAGGCAGCACGTCGCGGATATTGCTCATACCGGTGAGGTACATCACCAGCCGCTCAAAGCCCAGGCCGTAGCCTGCGTGATGGGTGGAGCCATAGCGCCGGAGATCCAGGTACCACCAGTAATCCTCGGGGTTCAGGCCCAGCTCCTTCATACGGGCCTCCAGCAGCTCCAGACGCTCTTCACGCTGGCTGCCGCCGATGATCTCGCCAATGCCGGGCACCAGGCAGTCGGCGGCTGCAACGGTCTTGCCATCGTCGTTCTGGCGCATGTAGAACGCCTTGATCTCCTTGGGATAGTCGGTAACGAACACAGGCTTTTTGAACAGCTGCTCGGTGAGATAGCGCTCATGCTCGGTCTGGAGGTCGCAGCCCCAGGTCACAGGATAGTCGAACTTGGCGCCGGACTCCTGAAGCAGCTTCACGGCCTCGGTGTAGGAAACCCGGACGAAATCACTGTCCTTCACATGCTGGAGCCGGGGCAGCAGCTCCTTATCCACGAACTTGCCGAAGAACTCCATCTCCTGGGGGCACTTCTCCAGAACGGTCTGGATGACGAACTTAATCATGGCCTCGGCGTTGTTCATATAGTCGTTCAGGTCCGCAAAGGCCATCTCCGGCTCGATCATCCAGAACTCCGCCGCATGGCGCTGGGTATTGGAATTCTCAGCCCGGAAGGTGGGGCCAAAGGTATAGACGTTGCCAAAGGCCTGCGCGAAGGACTCCACGTTCAGCTGACCGGAAACGGTGAGGTTTGCGCTCTTGCCGAAGAAGTCCTGGGAATAATCCACGGTGCCGTCATCATTCTTGGGCACGTTTTCAAGATCCAGGGTGGTGACCCGGAACATCTCACCGGCGCCCTCGCAGTCGGAGGCGGTGATGATGGGGGTGTGGATATACACAAAGCCCTGCTCCTGGAAGAACTGGTGGATGGCATAGGCCGCCACGGAGCGGACGCGGAACACCGCCGAGAACGTATTGGTTCTGGGACGGAGATGGGCGATGGTACGGAGATACTCCATACTGTGGCGCTTTTTCTGCAGGGGATATTCGGGGGTGGAAGCGCCCTCCACGGTAATCACAGACGCCTTCAGCTCAATGGGCTGCTTTGCGTCGGGGGTATACACCAGCGTGCCGCCGACAATCAGTGCCGCGCCCACGTTCTGCTTGGCGATATCCTTATAATTCTCCACAATGCCGTCCTCAAAGACAACCTGGAGGCTCTTGAAGTAGCTGCCGTCGTTCAGCTCAATAAAGCCGAAGGTTTTCTGGGCGCGCATAGTACGAATCCAGCCGCCCACGGTCACCTGAACCTTATCAAAGGACTTGGGATCGGCAAAAATCTCAGAAATCAGTGTTCTTTCCATAATGTCCTCTCCTGTTACGAAATTCGGGTGTACCGGAACACCAGTACACCCGAATAGTGTAATGCATTTTTTACTTCACGTCAAGGATATGGTAGCCAATATCCTTCCGGAAGTGCATTTTCTCAAAGAAAACCGGTCCTGCCGCGGCATAGGCCTTCACCACAGCCTCCCGAAGCGTCGGCGCCACAGCCGTCACGCCCAGGACTCTGCCGCCGTTGGTCAGGAACTTTCCGTCCTGCTTTTTGGTGCCCGCATGGAACACCACCGCATCCTTTACCTGGTCCAGTCCGGTGATCTCCTTGCCCTTTTCATAGGCAACCGGATAGCCGCCGGAAGCCAGCACCAGGCAGCAGCTGGCCGCATCCTTGAACTTCACGTCCACCTGATCCAGCGTCCCGTCTACGCAGGCCTCCAGAATGTCCATGAGGTCGGTTTCCAGCAGGGAAAGCACCGCCTGGCACTCGGGATCGCCAAACCGGGCGTTGTACTCCACCACCTTGGGACCCTTGGGGGTGAGCATCATGCCGAAGTAGATCACGCCCTGGAACGTTCTGCCCTCGGCGTTCAGCGCCTTCACGGTGGGCAGGAAAATGGTGTCCATGCAGACCTTGGCCAGCTCCGGAGTGTAATTGGGGCAGGGAGAAATCGCGCCCATGCCGCCGGTATTGGGTCCCTGATCGCCGTCATAGGCCCGCTTATGGTCCTGAGACGAGGGCATGGGAACGATGGTCTTGCCGTCGGTAAAGGCCAGCACCGTGACCTCCGGACCGGTCATGCACTCTTCGATGACCACCTTGGCGCCCGCTTCCCCGAACGCCTTGTTCTCCATCATGTTCACAACAGCTTCCTTGGCCTCGTCCAACGTCTGAGCAACCACAACGCCCTTGCCCAGGGCCAGTCCGTCGCACTTTACCACAATGGGCGCGCCCTGTGCTTCCACATAAGCCAGCGCCTGATCCTTGTCGGTAAACACCGCATATTCCGCCGTGGGAATGCCGTATTTCTTCATCAGTTCTTTGGAAAAGGCCTTGCTGCCCTCGATGATCGCGGCATTTTTCCGGGGACCGAAGGCACGGATGCCAGCCTTCTCCAGCTCGTCCACCATGCCCATGGCAAGGGGATCATCCGGGGCAACCATCACAAAGTCGATCTTGTGCTCCGTTGCCCAGGCCACCATGCCGGGGATATCCGTGGCCTTTACGTCCACGCACTGGGCGATTTCACCGATGCCGCCGTTGCCGGGCGCGCAGTAAAGCTCGGTAACCTTGGGGCTTTTTTTCAGCGCCCAGCAGATGGCATGCTCCCGTCCGCCGGAGCCGACTACTAATACTTTCATCGCAATTCTTCCTTTCCACACTTACGATTCTTCCAGCGCACGCTGCACTTTTTTCGGCAGGGTCCGGCGCACCAGCTCATAAGAGGCGTCGCAGAGATCCCGCAATACATCCTCCGGCACGGTTCCATCCAGAAAAACGGAAATCCAGTGCTGCTTATTGGAGTAAAATCCCGGGAGGATATCGGAAAATTCCGCCCGAAGCAGCTCCGAACGCCTGGGATCACATTTGAGCGTCACCAGCTCATGTCCCCCGTACTCCCGATGCTCCGGCCCAGGGCAGCAGGTGGCGGCATAGAGCTTTTCTCCGATGCGGTAGCGCATCCAGCCCCACTCCGCCTTATAGTCCTTCTGCACGCCGGGCTTGTCCAGCAGGTACTCGTCCAGCCAGGGATATTGATTCATAACGCCCTCCGGATCAGTGATGGAACAGTCTGTTGCCGGTAAAGCACAGCACAATGCCGTACTTATCGCACGCCGCGATCACATTATCATCCCGGATGGAGCCGCCGGGTTCCGCAATATAGCTGACGCCGGACTTTCTTGCCCGCTCCACGTTGTCCCCAAAGGGGAAGAACGCATCGGAGCCGCAGGAAACGCCGTCCTGCTGGGCCACCCAGGCCTTTCTCTCTTCTCTGGTCAGCACCTCGGGCTTAACCTTGAAGGTATTCTGCCAAACGCCCTCGGCCAATACGTCCTCATATTCGTCAGAGGTATAAACGTCGATGGCATTGTCCCGATCCGGGCGGCGGATTCCGTCCACAAACTGGAGGCCCAGCACCTTGGGATGCTGCCGGATCAGCCAGTTGTCCGCCTTGTCGCCTGCCAGACGGGTGCAGTGGATGCGGCTCTGCTGGCCTGCGCCCACGCCGATGGTCTGGCCGTTTTTCACATAGCAAACGGAGTTGGACTGGGTATATTTCAGGGTAATCAGCGCGGTCACCAGGTCGATTTTCGCGCTCTCCGGCAGATCCTTGTTCTGGGATACAATGTTATCCAGCTCTGCCTTGGTAATTTTCAGGTTGTTCCGCCCCTGCTCAAAGGTCACGCCATAGATTCTCCGGCGCTCCAGCGGATCGGGGATATAATCCGGATCAATCTGAATCACATTATAGTTGCCCTTTTTCTTGGTTTTGAGAATGGCAAGGGCTTCGTCGGTATAGCCGGGGGCAATGATGCCGTCGGACACCTCGGCCTTGAGATAGGTGGCGGTGGCAGCATCGCAGACATCAGACAGTGCCGCCCAGTCGCCGTAGGAGCAAAGGCGGTCAGCCCCCCGGGCGCGGATATAGGCGCAGGCAATGGGGGTAAGCTCCTGGGTGTCCTCTACAAAGTAAATCTGCTTTTCCACCTGGGAAAGGGGCAGACCCACTGCGGCACCGGCAGGAGAAACATGCTTAAAGCTGGCGGCAGCAGGCAGTCCCGTTGCCTCCTTCAGCTCCTTCACCAGCTGATAGCTGTTGAAGGCGTCCATAAAGTTGATATAGCCGGGGCGGCCGTTGAGCACAGTAACCGGCAAATCGCTGCCATCCTCCATAAACAGCCGGGAGGGCTTCTGGTTGGGGTTGCAGCCATATTTCAGTGCAAGCTCTTTCATGATCTCATCCTCCGCTTAAACGTTCTTATTGATGATCTTGTCGGTGGTTTTTCCGCTTTCCAGGTCGATATACCGGACAAACAGCGAAACCTTATTGTCCTCGTTCAAACTCTCCCAGATTTCCTTTGCCAGCGTTTCGGCGTCGGGGGCAGTCAGGTTCACCCGGCGGGGTTCGCCCTCAAAGGAGGGCAGCGGGCTGAGGTTCTCCTGATAGGTGTGGATCAGTCGGCCCTCACCGGGCAGCGGATTGTCATAGCCGAAGAAATAACGGTGGTTGCAGGTGGGATCGCCGTCTGCACTCTTGAGAATGGACAGGGCAAAGGCTCCGTTTTTGTGGAGCAGACCGGAAATTCTGGGGGTATAGTTGGGGGGATCCGGCTCAAAGCAGCGGACTCTCAGGGCCTGGGCAAACGCCTTGCCCTCCAGAATGCCGTCCCGCACGGTATCGGTCTGGTCGCCGTTGGTCACCACCGTGTCGCCGGTCTTTTCCACATAGCGCACGGGATGATAGATAATCAGGCTGGGATCCTCCATTTTGCTGGGGTCAAAGGCTTCGGTCTTGATCCCGTTGTCCTCCGGCACCGGCGTGAACACACGGTTCCGGCTGTTGGCGCTGCGGCCCATGATAAAATAGGCAATGACGGCGCTTTTGTTGTCGGCGCTGCGGCCCAGCAGAATGCCTCTGCCAGGATAGGAATGCTCCTGCAAATATGCGCTCAGGTCGATGATCTTCATAAGCAAGCTCCTTTTTCATGGTAGTTCCCGGAGGCGAAAACGAAAAAATGCCGCACTCGTCCCAGGGCAGGCGCCCAGACGGTCGGCATTCACAGGGCCATACTCCATGTGGTTCTTCCACTTCCGTCAGTTGTATGACCGAGGGTATCATACAATATTTTGGGGAGGTTTGTCAAGGGGAGTCGGCTCCCGCAGGCTTATGCCAACCGCCCCTGTAAAAAATCCGTCCCATATCATCTGCATGTTTGTTAAGATTTGCATGCAGCTTGTACCTAGACATCCCAATGTTTCTTTGATACAATAAAGCGGTATAAAATCCAGTGGGAATCCCAACGGACTGGGACTTCCCACTTAAAAGGATGTTGCCATCTATGAAAACACCGTTTGTAACCAAAGCGCAGGTTCAGGAAATCGCCAAGACCTATCCCACCCCCTTCCACATCTATGACGAAAAGGGCATCCGGGAAAACGCCCGCAGGGTCATGAAGGCCTTCTCCTGGAATCCCGGCTTTAAAGAATACTTTGCCGTCAAGGCCACCCCCAACCCCACCATTCTGAAAATCCTTCGGGAAGAGGGCTGCGGCACCGACTGCTCCTCTCTCACCGAGCTGATGATGTCGGACCGCTGCGGCTTTACCGGCAGCGAGATCATGTTCTCCTCCAACGAAACCCCCGCCTGTGAATTCGAGCTGGCGGCAAAGCTGGGTGCCACCATCAATCTCGACGATTTCACCCACATCGACTTTTTAAAGGATACCATCGGCTATATCCCCGAAACCGTCTCCTGCCGGTATAATCCCGGCGGCACCTTCCAGCTGTCCTCCTCCAAGGAGGGCTTCCAGGTGATGGACAATCCCGGCGCTGCCAAATTCGGCTTCACCACCCAGCAGCTCTATGAGGGCTTTAAAAAGCTCAAGGCCATGGGCGCCAAGCATTTCGGCCTCCATGCCTTTCTGGCCTCCAACACCATCTCCAACGACTACTACCCCACCCTGGCCGGCATTCTGTTCCGGCTGGCAGTGGATCTCCAGGAGAAAACCGGCTGCCACATTGCGTTTATCAATCTCTCCGGCGGCGTTGGCGTGCCCTATCGCCCGGATCAGGCCGAAAACGACATTCTTGCCATTGGCGAGGGGGTTCGGAAGCAGTTTGAGGAAATCCTCGTGCCCGCCGGAATGGGCGATGTGAAGCTGTTTACCGAGATGGGCCGGTTTATGCTGGCTCCCTATGGCGCGCTGGTCACCACCGTCACCCACTTTAAGCATACCTATAAAGAGTATGTGGGGGTAGACGCCTGCGCAGCCAATCTGATGCGGCCCGCCATGTATGGGGCCTATCACCACATCACCGTTCTGGGCAAGGAAAACGCCCCCTGTGACCACAAATACGACGTGGTCGGCGGTCTGTGCGAAAACAACGATAAGTTTGCCGTTGACCGGATGCTGCCCAAAATCGACCTGGGCGACTACCTCTATCTCCACGATACCGGCGCCCACGGCTTCTCCATGGGCTATCAGTACAATGGCCGTCTCCGCAGCGCCGAGCTTCTGCTCAAGGAGGACGGCACCGTTCAGCTGATCCGCCGCGCCGAGACCCCCGACGATTATTTCGCCACTCTGGTCTGGTAAGGTCCTAATATACCCCGCAAAATTCGCCGTGTACAGACGTTTCTGTACACGGCGTTTTCTTTTTTGTAAAATCGTTGGAAAATTTACAAAAAACATTTCATTTTTGTGTCCGGCGTGATATGATTTGATTTGAATCAAGGAAAGGCCGTTTTGGAATCGGTATAATAATGGCGGTTGCGCATGAGAATCAGGTCGTTTCTGCATGAAATCGTGTCGTTTCTCCTGTCTCTATGGAATATTCTCTGTGTATCCATTAGAATAATCCCAAATACATGGGTATTTTTGTGGTATTCTTCCAAACAAGCGCACCCGGGATCTCCCCCAGCTTCAAAAATACCGTTTTGAAAGGAATGTCCCAACCGGCCTATGAATCATCCAATGGAATCTGCAATTTCGGAGCTGTTTTCCCTGAACAATCCGGAAATCTGCAAGAAAATAGCGGAAATTTCCCAATACGTTTTAATTTCTAACAATCAGAACTTTCTCACCATCGGCCAGCGCCAGTCGCACATGCTGTTTCTGGTAAACGGCATTGCCCGGTTTTACTATATGGACCCGTCCGGACGGGAGCATACGCTGTGCTTTTGCTCCACCCCCGGCTACCCCCTGATGGTCCACATCAACACCACCGGCAGTCTTTCCGGCGCCCATGCGGTGGGATCTCTGCTGGCCCTCTCCATGCCCACCGACCAGATTATGGCCATGGTTGGCGCCTACCCGGAGCTGATGGGCTTTTACAACCGCATTCTCAACCAGGCGCTGCTCTATCATGCGGAAATTGCCGTAATGCTTCGGGGCACTACGCCCCAGCAGCGCTATCAGTGGCTCTGCTACCGTATGCCGGAGGTGGCGAAAAAGGCGCAAAAGCGCCACATTGCATCGTTTCTGGGCATCACGCCCGAGACCTTGAGCCGATTGCGCGCCAAAAAGGATGTCGCTCCCCAGCCCATGCCGGTGATGTACCACACGGCCCAGGCCATAGATTCCGATGCGCTGTGGGATCAGGTGCAAAAGCCGCAGTTTTCTCCCGCACCATCCAATACACCCATGAACGGAGGCACCCAACATGTTGGTTCGTGAACTGCTGAATTTGGAGGCTCTGCAGCCCATCTCCGCCGTCACCGGCGAGGCGGGGCTGGACAACACCATGAAAGACGTGGTGCTGTTGGAGTATGACAGCCTCCAGCAGCCCCGTCCCAAGGACTACTACCGGGACGACTTTATTATCTCCACCCTGTTTTCCGCCAAGGACAACCCCGACGCGCTCTATTCCATGGTGGCGCAGCTCATTGCCCTGGGCGCGGTTGGGCTTGCCTATAAGTCCGTATACTTTAAGTCCATTCCGGATCGGGTCATTGCGCTGGCCCAGTCCCACAGCTTCCCGATTCTCAAATTCGACGGACTGTACATCGAGGACGTCATTCTCACCATCAGCGACAGCATGCGCATGCGGCAGGAGTTTTCCATGTATGAAGAGCCGCTGTTTCAGCTGCTCCAGGGAACCAACGAGAATCTTAGCGTGGAATCCCTGTGTCTCCAGATGAACCCCAACCGGAAAAAGTACATGTGCGCGGTCTATGTCCACTCCACCGACCTCACCAGCGATTGGAGCATGGGGCTGAGAAACGTGCTCCAGCTGCGGAGCAGCCGCCATATTATCTCCAGCTATCGGTTTTTGCAATTCCGCCGGGGCTTCTTCATTCTCTGCAACGATACCCAGCCTCTGGATCCCGCCACCGTCAGCCGGGAGATTCTCTCCCTGTTCGACTCTCTGGGGGTAGAGCGCGGGCATCTCTGCTTTGGCATCGGCAGCGTTCAGCAGCGCTCGGGGGATTTTGACCGGGTGGTTCGCGACGCCTTTGACGCGCTGCTCTATGCCCTGAGCCAGGAAAAAACCGTCGCCATCATGGAGGATCTCCGGCTGTACCAGTGCATGTTCCCCATGCTCCGGGATAAAACCACCCAGGCGCTGATGTCCGCCATGGTGACCCGGCTGGAGGACTATGACCGGGAAAGCTCCTCGGGCTGTCTGGTTGCTACCCTGGACGCCTACAGCAAAACCGGCTACAGCATCCCCGCCACCGCCAGCCTGCTCCAGCAGCATCCCAACACCATCCGCTACCGTCTGAAAAAGATCACAGAGCTGACCTGCGGCGCTCCGGAAGAGGATCATGGGCTGTTCCTGCTGGGGGAATTCCGGAAAATGGACACCCTGAGCAGCGCGATTTTTTGACAACTATATTCCCTGTTCTCCCCGTTTTCATTCATGAACTTTATCCAGAAGCCGAATTGCTTGTCAAAAGCAGTTCGGCTTTTTTCGTCTTGCCATCCCGGCAATCCATAAAATGTCGCTTCTGGTCAGCGCGCCGGTGAGCAGCACCACCGCGCCGTAGACCGTCAAAAACACCAGGCTCCCTACCAGCACGCCAGCCAGCCCTGTCCGAACCGGCAGCCAATGGAGCGCCGTCAGTCCGGCTGCCACCGCCAAAGCCGCTTTCAGGGTGGCATGGAACCGGGGCTGATAGCCCGTAACCCGAATGAGCCGGCTGAGGGACAGGAAGAAGTTCACCCCATGACTCACCGTAAACGCCGCCAGGAATCCCCCCATGCCCTTTGTTGGCAGCAGGATTGCCAGCATACCTACATCCAATAGGGAGGTCAGCGTATTATACCGGACGGAATGGAGCTGCTGGCCCAGTCCCTTAAGCATGCCGTCGGTAATTGCGTCGGGATAGAGCATCAGCACCAGCAGCGAGAACATGCAGATATATTCTCCGGCCTGTACGCTGGAAAACAGCAGCTCCCCCAGGGCCTGCCCCAAGCCCAGCCCCAAGCCCGCCGAGGCTGCCGCCATGAGCACGGTCATCCGGAGGCATTGGTCCGCCAGGAACCGGACCCGCTCCTCCCTGCCCTTTGCCTGACACCGTGCCATCTCCGGCACCAGCAGGTCGCTGATGGAGTAGAGGATCACGCTGGGGAACGTAATCACCGGGAACACCATGCCGCAGACCGTTCCATAGTCCGCAATGGCCGCTTCCCCGTCCCGTCCGCCCATTTTCAGTCCCTTGGGCACCAGCAGATTCTCCACGGTGCCAAGGCCGCTGCGGAGAATGTCGTTGAGTCCCAGCGGAATCGTCAGCTTGAGCAGCCGACGGAACATCGCGCGCCGTCCGGACATAGGGATATATCGCACCGTCCTGAGATATCGCCCCAGCAGCAGAAGAAAGCTCAGGGTAGTAGCCAGAGACGATCCCAGGAAAATCATCGTACAGGGGTCCACGCCCTGAAGCAGCGTAATCCCCAGCACCACCAGGCCGATGGAGCTAAGGCGCTCAAAGAACTCCAGTCCCACCAGCTCCGTAATCCGTCCCGCTGCGGTAAAATATCCCGCCAGCACGGACCATTCCACGGTGATGGGCAGAAATACCGCGAAAATCCGCAGGGGCAGGGCGGCAGATGCGTCGTCCACCCACCAGACCGCCAGCGGATCCGCCAGCAGGAACAGAATTGCCCCCACCAAAAGGCTCAGCAGACCCCCATAGAGTCCGCAGCAGCCCACCGCTGTCCGTACGCCGGAGGCATGGTCCCGTCCCGCCTCCTGGGCTGCCAGATAGGTCACTGCAATCCGCACGCCCCCGGAGGCAAGAATTCCCGCAAAGCCCCCGATGGTCATAATCAGCTGCATCCGCCCCAGTCCCGCAGCGCCCATAACCCCGGAGATATACACCTGAAAGGCCATCTGCACCAGCCTCAGGCCCAGGCTTCCGGCGGTCAGCAGCATCGCCCCGTAAAACAGCGAGCCGCCGCTTCGTCCCAGCCCGTCCTCCATGACAATCACCCCCAGGAGAGCATATGTCCTGTCCCCGGCAACTATGTGAACCTGTCCATTGATTTTTTCCGGGATATTTGGTATAAAGGAGGGAGAATTGTGCCGAATCGGCAGGAAGGGGAACGAAGTTATGGGAAATGTCTTTGTGGTCGGAATCGCGGGAGGCAGCGCATCGGGAAAAACCACCATTGCCGACCAGATTCAGCAGTATTTCGGCGATCAGATTGAGGTCATCCGCCACGACAGCTACTATCTTCCACATAACAACATGACCTATGAGGAGCGGACCCATCTGAACTATGACCATCCCAGCTCCTTCGACACCGGGCGGCTCTATGACGACGTGGTGGCGCTAAAGGCCGGAAAGACCATCGAGCGCCCCGTCTATGACTACACCATCCACAACCGCAGCCTGGAAACCGTCACCGTACAGCCCAAGCCGCTGCTTCTTCTGGAGGGCATTCTGGTGCTGGAAAACGAGCCGCTCCGGAGCCTGATGGATTTGAAGGTGTTTGTGGATACCGACGCCGACGAGCGGATCATGCGCCGAATCTCCCGGGATACCCTGGAGCGGGGACGGAGCATCGAATCGGTGATTACCCAGTACCGGGACACCGTAAAGCCCATGCACGACCAGTTTGTGGAGCCGAGCAAGCATACTGCCGACGTGATTATCCCCTGGGGCGGCGAAAACACCGTGGGCATCGAGCTGCTGATCGAGTATTTGAAAACGAAAATTTAACTTGTATTGATTGCATAATTCTGATAGAATTATGGTAGAAATATATCATGCTCGTTTGGAGGTGCTGTTCTTATGATTATCAAATCTTCCACCAGCCTGCGAAATGACTATGGTACCATTTCGGACCTGGCGCATGAAGCATCCGAGCCAATCTATATCACAAAAAACGGTGAGGGCGACCTGGTTGTCATGAGCATCGAAGCCTTTGAGCAGCGGGAAGAAGCATTGAAACTCCGCGCCCGCTTGGAGGCCGCAGAATATTCCCGTTGTTCCGGCGCACCCACCTATACCCTGGAGGAATCCAGGAAACGGCTGGAGGAAATCTACCAGCATGGCTGATCTCGTTCTTCTGAAGCCTGCTCAGCTGGAGCTGGAAGAAATCGCTCTGCTGCACCGGAATCTTGTGGGGCCAAATTCTGCCCGTCATATCACGGACCTGATTCTCGATACTTTGTCCCGTCTGGAGCTGTTCCCCCTGTCCGGCCATATCATCCGGGATTCGGAATTGCAGCGCCTTGGCTATCGTTATGTGATTGCCGGGAAATATGTCTGCATCTACCGGCTTCTGGGACACACGATCTTCGTTTATCACATTGCCCACGGTGCCAGCAATTATCCTGCACTGCTCAAGCACCAGGACACTCCAGCCACTCCATGATTTGAAACGTCCTGTCCATTGGTCAGGGCGTTTTTCCGTTTCTCCGTGGACTTTTCCTCCGTGATCTGGTATAGTATAAAGGTTCGGACAAATCATCAAGAAAGGGGCGCGAATCTATGGAGGGCTTTCTCCCTGTCTCTCGGGCGGATATGGATGCCCGGGGTTGGGACCAGTGCGATTTTGTCTATGTTATCGGCGACGCCTATGTGGATCATCCCACCTTCGGCCACGCCATCATCAGCCGGATTCTGGAGGCCCATGGCTTCAAAGTAGGCATCATTCCCCAGCCGGATTGGAAAAACCCGGACAGCATCAAGATTCTTGGCACCCCGCGGCTGGGCTTTCTGGTGATGGGCGGCAATATGGACCCTATGGTGAACCAC
The DNA here is from genome assembly GCA_963615825.1 of Flexilinea sp. Lineage (GTDB taxonomy): Bacteria > Bacillota > Clostridia > Oscillospirales > Oscillospiraceae > HGM13006. Next base: position 7,233 of record CAVEIY010000019.1, on the reverse strand, counting down.
TATACCGTTGCCAAGCGCCGCCGGAGCTATGACTATTTCTCCCCTGGCGGGAAAATGGGCCTGCGCCCGGACTATGCCACCACGGTATACTGCAATCTCATCCGCCGGAGCTATCCCCATATTCCCATTATCATCGGCGGCATCGAAGCGTCCCTCCGAAGGCTTGCCCACTATGACTACTGGTCGGACAAACTGAAGCGTTCCATCCTTCTGGACTCCCAGGCGGATCTGCTGCTCTACGGCATGGGCGAGCGGAGCATTGTGGAGGTGGCCGAAGCCCTGGACAGCGGACTTTCCATCTCAGATCTGACGTTTATCCGCGGCTCTGTTTACAAGGCCCGGGACCTCTCCAGCGTCTACGATTCTATTACCCTTCCTTCCTATTCTGAGCTGACCGCCGACAAGCGGACCTATGCCCAGAGCTTTTATACCCAATACTGCAATACCGACCCCTATGTGGCAAAAACACTGGTAGAGCCATATGATGATAAGACCTATGTGGTCCAGAATCCGCCCCAGGAGCCGCTGACCACCCAGGAGATGGACGACACCTATGACCTTCCCTACATGCGGACCTATCACCCCATGTATGAAAAGGACGGGGGCATTGACGCCATCAAAGAGGTAAAGTTCAGCCTTTCCAGCTGCCGGGGCTGCTTTGGCGGATGCAGCTTCTGCGCGCTGACCTTCCATCAGGGCCGAATCATCCAGTCCCGCAGCCACGAGTCCATTCTGCGGGAGGCGAAGCAGCTGATTGCGGACCCGGAATTCAAGGGCTACATTCACGATGTCGGCGGCCCCACGGCCAACTTCCGGCAGCCCGCCTGTGAAAAGCAGAAAACCAAAGGCGTCTGCCCCACCAAGCAGTGCCTGTTCCCAACCCCCTGTAAGAATCTCATTGCCGACCACAGCGATTATCTGTCGCTGCTCCAGGAGCTTCGTGCGCTGCCCGGGGTCAAAAAGGTGTTTGTCCGCAGCGGCATCCGGTTTGACTACCTGCTGGCCGACAAGGACGACAGCTTCTTCCGGGAACTGGTGAAATACCATATCTCCGGTCAGCTGAAGGTTGCCCCGGAGCATATCTGCGACTCGGTGCTGAAGCTCATGGGCAAGCCCCAAAACGCCGTCTATGAGCGCTTTACCGCAAAGTATGAGCAATTAAACCGGCAGCTGGGCATGCGGCAGTTTGTAGTGCCCTATCTCATGTCCTCCCACCCCGGTTCTACTTTAACCGAGGCCGTGGCCCTGGCGGAGTATCTCCATGCCCACCACCTCAATCCGGAGCAGGTGTCGGACTTCTACCCCACCCCCTCCACCATTTCGACGGTGATGTACTATACGGGTCTGGACCCCAGAACCATGGAGCCGGTGTATGTGGCCACCAATCCCCACGAAAAGGCCATGCAGCGGGCGCTGATCCAGTATCGGAATCCCAAGAATTACGACCTGGTTCACGAGGCGCTCCTCAAGGCCGGACGGGCGGATTTGATCGGCTTTGCGCCGCAGTGCCTCATCCGCCCCAGAAAGTCCGGCGGGAAATCCGGCAGCGGAAAACCCGGCGGTCAAAAACCCGGTCATCAGAAATCCGGTCATCAGAAATCCGGCGGCAGCCATCCCCGTTCCGACGGAAAAAAGCCGCAGTCCGGCAAAACTCAGCAGAAATACCGCTCAAGCCCCCGCAAATCTCCCAAATAACTTTGGATGGATTCCATTGGGGCAGCTCTATATCAATATATCAATCTAAAACCATAGCTTGGGCGCATTCCCATGGATTTGCCCCAAAAAGAAAGAGTGAAATAGTTTGTCAATGATCGTACTGGACATGGAGTGGAATCAGCCGCTTTCCATGGATTCCCCTCTTGCCATTCGCCTCTGTACCTCTCTGCCCTTTGAAATCATCCAGATCGGCGCGGTCCGGCTGGAGGATGGGGCGCAGTTCAAGGCCACCTGCTGTCTCCAGCAGTACAAGGTGCTCTCCCCCCGGATCTCCAAGCTCACCGGCATCACCAAGCAGGATGTGAAAAACGGCGAGCGGTTTCAGGACGCCATGGAGCGTTTCCGTGCCTTCTGCGGCGAGGACCCAATTCTGCTCACCTGGGGCTTTAACGACATTCCGATTCTCCGGCAAAATCTGACGTTTTACGGCCTGTCCCAGGACTTCACCCGGAACTACTACAACCTTCAAATCATGTTCAACCAGCAGTTTGACCCGGGCACGCTGGTCCGCGGTCTGAGCTATGCGGTGGACTTTTTCCAGCTGGAGGTATCCGACAGCTATCATGACGGCTTAAACGACGCCGCCTATACCGCTGCGGTAGCCGAGCATCTGGACATCCCCCGTGGCATCCGGGAATATCCCGACTATCTTGTCCACTTTGAGGGAGACGGCGACCAGGCATTCCTCGACTGCCTGCGCTATTCCAACTATACCCGGTTTGAGAGCTTTGATGCGATGATTGCCGATCCCCGGATCATCCAGGTCAAATGCCCCCACTGCGGCAGGATCACCGAAAACACCAATCCCATTTTCCCGGAGTCCGGAAAAATGGTCTGGACCTCTCAGTGCCCGGAGCACGGGGAATTCCTCATGCGGGTGAGCTTTAAGAGCAACCGGGACGACAGCATGCGGGCCAGTCGGGCGGTCTATCCCCTGGACGAGGCCCATCAGGCATTCTATAAAAAAGCAGTGGAGAAGGCATCCAAGCCCCGAAAGCCCCGGTTTGCTCCCTTTAAGCTGTATATCGACGCAGACGGCTGTCCGGTGGTGAATCTGGCGCTGAAAACCACCGCGCGCCGCCATGTGGAGAGCTTTCTTGTCTGCGATACCGCCCATCAGTTCTCCCGCCGTGGCGCGGAAACCATCGTGGTAGACAAGGGCGCGGACAGTGCCGACTTTGCCCTGGTGGGCCGGATTGCCCCGGGGGATCTGGTGATTACCCAGGACTACGGTTTGGCCGCCATGTGCCTGACCAAGGGCGCACGGGTCATCGACCAGAACGGCATGCGCTATACCGCAGACAATATCGACACACTGCTTGCCCAGCGGACCGAAAGTGCCAAGCTCCGCCGCGCCGGCGCCCGGGTAAAGGGTCCCGCTCGCCGTACCACGGAGCAGAACGACGCATTTCTTTCCGCCTTTGACCAGATGATTTCGGAGGCCTATGATGCAGCAAAATCAAAATCTGTCTCTTCGTGAGCTGCTGGAGGACGCCTGGCAGGAGGTCTATGATCTCCGGGACCTGACGGTGATTGCCGAGGACGCCCAGGACCTTTCCCTCGGCTCCATCGAAATTAAGTCCTCCAGCTTCTGCGGATGCAGCTTTTTGGATTCCCGATTCCAGGGCACCGGCTTTGACCATGTGACCTTTCGGGACTGCGATTTTTCCGGATGCAGCTTTGACCGCTGCGGCCTGAGGGAGGTTACGTTTCTGGACTGCCGGATGATGGGCGCCAATTTCTCCGACTGCACCCTGTCTCACTGCCGGTTGGAGGGCTGTCAGGGGAAATATATGGGCCTGGTGGTCTGCGATCTCAAGCATTCGGTGATCGAGGACTGCACCCTCTCCGGCGGCAGCCTGTCCCGCTGCAAGCTAAGCAAGGCCAGGGTGGACCGGTGCGATTTTACCCGGTGCGATTTCTCCGGAGCTGAGCTGAGCGGCCTGGACTTTTCCCACTGCACCATCGACGGTGCCACCTGGACCATCGACAAGCTGAAGCATGTCACCGTTACCACTGCCCAGGCCGTGGACCTTGCGCGGCTGATAGGGCTGAACATCGTACCCTAAGGAGGAGATCGTATGGAATATACACAGGCGTTTAAAGAGATTGACTCCGGCGCAGGACCGGACCTCTATGTGCCCAATTACATGTCCTTCAACAACGAAAACATCTTTCTGGGCAGCTACAACGGCCTAAGGTTCAAGCTCTCTCCCAACGTGGAGGACACCACCATTCTGGCCGAGTATTGGTTCGGTCCTCTGTGCTATGAAAAAAGCCAGATGGACGGTCAGGCCACCTACCCTCTCTCTCAGGAGGGCATTGACCAGATGACCCAATGGCTCCGGGAGCTGTCGGAGGCCCACAATCCGCCGTCCGACGACGCGGAATCAGAATAGCATACGGAATTTGGCGTACTGCATTTTGCAGTACGCCAAATTCTTATCCCCAGGCAGTTTCGATTCCGTCCCCTTCCGGCAGGGTTCGCGGTTCCTGCC
>CAVEIY010000019.1:0-2998 GCA_963615825.1 Flexilinea sp. | reverse complement strand
GAAAGAGGAAGCGCTTGCCGCGGGCATGGTTTCTCCCGCCCGTACCAGCCCCGTCTCCGGAATCGCGCCGGTCATGCCCAGCAGGAAAATGGGCAAATTATCCCGGACAATTTCCGGCAGCTGAGAAAGGGGCAGCGGATTTTCCCCCTCGCCCGCCTCAACGGTATAGCCTGGCCGGTTAAAGTCCTGAATGAACCAGTCCTTATATCCCGCAAAGGAGGAAGCATAGGGAATCTCCTCCAACCGGTAGCCCGACGCCTGGGCCATCTGCTCCCCCAGCTCCCGCGCCCCCTCCGGCTCCAGGTCCAGGAACTTCCAATAGATCTCCTTTCCCTGTGTATGCCAGGAGATGGTCAAATCCGGGTCCAGCTCCTCGGTGGTGTCAAACATACTCCGGCTCTCCGGTTCGCTGAGGGGTTCCGGCCCCACATAGTCCCTGGGCGCCGGAGAAACATAGCCCTGGGCTGCCTTGATTTCCCGGGCCTGATCCCATCCCGCCGGATAGTTGAGGTTCAAATCCACCCCCTGAAGGTTCGCCTTCCACCCCTCCGGGAACGGAATCTGGGGATAATCCTCGGCAATTCCACGGGCCGCCGCAGCCTCCCGCTCATTGGCCGCGCCCACCACCAAATCCACACCGTCGGGATTCACCATGGGCACCAGATAAAGCGTGACCTGCCGGAGCAGCTCCCGAAGCGGAATGCCCAGGACGCTGTTTCCCCGGCTTTCCCCCTCCAGCAGCCATTCCAGGCAGGAAAGCACCGCCGGGGTGGTAATCCATTCGTTGGCATGGTGGGATGCATTATAATAAACCCGCCGCGGTCCCGATCCAACCTGCAGGCGGTACAGGCTCCTTCCATAGGCCGTGGTTCCGATGATCTGCTCGGAAAGGGCCAGATATCTTGCCTCCAGTCCACGAATCACATACCGCATCAGTCCCCAGCTCATGGGAACATCCTCCGGCACCACCGGGAACCCCAGCGGCACCACCAGAATCCGCCCGATGGCCAGCTCTGTTGGTCGGATACCGGGGTTCGCGGCTTCGATGGTCTCCACCGTGCTGCCGTATAATCCGGCGATTTTCGTCAGCGTATCGCCGCTTTGGATGCGATATAGCTGGTAGCCCACCAGATAGGGCGTCAGCGCCATGTCCGCCGCCTGTTCCGGCAGTCCCGTTTTCTCCATCCATTCCTCCAGCGTGGAAGCTCCCGCCCGCCGGAGCGCCAAATCCCGCATAGCTTTGTCCATAAAAATTCCCTCCCCGGGATTCTATGCCCAGGGAGGGATTCCTATGCTTGTTTTACCTTAGACTTTTACACACTGGCCCACCTGCGCCCCATCCTCGATGGTACAGGCTTCGGAGTATTCCACGCAGCCGATGGTGCAGCCGCCGCGAACCATAACCCGGGTGCCGCGAACCGTATTGGCCGCTACGCCGTCGATGTCCACCTGGTCGCCCTCGATGCTGTCACACTCCAGGGTGCCGTATTTGGGCTTCAGCAGGCTGGAGAGCAGACCTGCGGTGGCAGAGCGCTCCACCGTAACCTGGCTGCCGCCAATGGAGCCGACGGTGCTCTGGGACCGGACCAGACGAATCTTGACCACATCGGCGTTGACAATGCCCCCTACGTTCAGGCTGCCGCTGGCGGTAAAGCTGTCGGCCTCGCAGTCGCCGCCTACCTTCAGGCTGCCGCTGACCTGCATCTCTCCGGCGGAGATATTGCCGTCTACGCTCAGGCTGCCGGGAACATTCAGCAGGCCGCTCTTGAGATTGCCGTCGATTTTGGTGGAGCCGCTGGAGGACATATCCCCTGCCTCCACATTGCCGCTGCAATGGAAGCTGCCGCTGGAACGGATTTCGCCGCTGCAATCCACATTGCCGCAGGCATGGAAGCTGCCGCTGGTGGAGATTTCCCGGCAAATGAGATCGCTGGAAACCTTGCATGCGCCGGTGCAGCTGATGCGGTTATAGCAGCCGCCGTCCAGTACGCCGCTGCCGGAAACCCGATAATCCCCTACGCCGCCGGGCTTCTGCCGGTTGTCTTTGGCCTCGTTGAACGCCGTCTTGACGCTTTTCGACGCCTTGTTGACTGCGCTGGAAACGTCCTGGCCGATGCTTTCAAAGTCCACATGCTCCAGGGTGTCGGAAACCTTCTGCAGTCCCTTCTGGAGCATCTGGTTCAGCCCTTCCATGGCCTTATCCCACTGCTCGCCCAGGTCAAACTGCACCTCGCCGGCTTCCTCGGCTGCCTCTTGGGCGTCCTCCAGCCGGTCCTTGGCGTCGTCCATGTTGTCCCGGACCTCATCGAGATTGTCGTTGGTGGCCTCAATGACCTCTTCGATTTCCTCAATGCGGCTGTCGATGCCGTCGAGCTTCTCCTGAAGCTCCTCCAGCCGTGCCTCCAGCCGATCCGCACGATCCTGATTGTCGGCCTCCAGGGCTTCCCGGCGCTGGGTCCGAAGATAGCGGCGCTGCTCTTTGAGATCAAACCGCTCCCGGAGCAGGCTGTTCCGCTGCTCTCTGGCGTCCTCCAGCTTCTGGTTCATTTCCTCCAGCTGCTGTTCCAGCTGCTGCAAAGTATCGTTAAATTCTTCACGGTTCATGAAATCATTCCTTTCTCGCCCAGCAGGGTATCCAATGCCCGCTTTTGCTGGCTTACGGATACGGTTGCCGCCAGGGCTGCTTCACCGTCAAATTGTATTTTCTGCATTTCCCCCACTGTGATACAGAAGGGGACGCCGTATTTTCTCACCACATAGACCACCGGCTCAGAGATCTCAGGATCTGCCGCAGAAACTGCCTGGGCCGCGGCATAGGCCTCTTCCCGGCTGACCGCCCCCTGCAAAAGCAGCTGGGAGAAGGTATAAAGCCCCAGCAGCTCTTCATAGGTAAAGGCGCCGTCTTTGCCGGACAGCCCCAGATATTGATTGATAACCGGCGGCACGGCAATTCCCGCTGCCGCTGCATCCTGGGCCGTCAGGGACACCTCGCCTGGGG